>CAZKCX010000295.1:0-8133 GCA_964550865.1 uncultured Planctomycetales bacterium | reverse complement strand
CCGAGCGTTTCCGTTGCCGACACCAACCGGATGTCCGGCCAGAGCGTCTTGAACCCGTTCTGGGCGCCGGCGCACGCCAGCAAGACAACGGCTTTCACCGCAGGCGACAACCGAAGGTCCTCGAAATAGCCGCGCGAGCAGGGGTTGGTAATGAGCACCCGCTGCTCGATACGGAACCCTCGCTCTGCCAAATCCTTGCAGACGTCTTCCCAGACCCCCTCGCCGCCGGCGCCGGCGACCTTCACGCAATTGTTGCAGCTGATCACCGCCAGCGGCTCGGCCGGATCCAACTGGGCGGCCACGTCGTCCGTCGGCAGAAGTCTCGTAATGACACCCATTGCATAACTCCTTCAGGCAGGCCGAATCGGCCCCCCTACGTTGCGCTGCTCTCTTGGGAAACGGCCTCCTTCAGATGCCGGGCCATGCGCTGCCGTTTGGCCGTCAGCGGGTCGTCCACCTCGACGAACTCCAACGCCAGCTTGGGACACGCGGCCACACAAACCGGTTCCTCGCCCTCGGCGATGCGATCGCTGCATAGATCGCACTTGATGATCTTGCCGGAGGTGTGGCTGAGGTGCGGCACGCCGAACGGACAGACCTCGGCACAGGTCCCGCAGCCGATGCACGTCTCCTCGTCCACCACTACCGCGCCCAGCTCGTTGCGGTAGATGGCCCCGGTCGGACACGCGGCCTTGCAGGGCGCGTCCTCGCAGTGGAAACAACGCATCGGGATCGGGAAGTAGCCGTCCACGATCTCGACGTAGGCGCGAGACTGCCAATCGTGTGCCTTCTCGCACGCAACGACACACTCCTCACAGCCGATGCAGCGATGAGGCACGAAATGGACTCGTTTCATGCTTGGGCTCCTCGTTCTTGGTCTGAGGGCTCGTCCGAGCCCCCAGACCCCATTCATCCGACGTACTTCCGCATGGTCGATGCCAGCCGACGACGACGGCAGGCATCGCACAGGCAAAGCATCTCCTCCGGAAGCGTTTGCTCGGCCGCAAGCCGATCCTTCCGACGCTTCGTCGTGAAGGGCTTGCCGCATTCCTCGCAGTGCAGCAGCTCCAGCTCGGTGTTGAAGTAACGGACGTACCGCGTATCGCCGACGTCCTCGACTTGGATCGCCCCTGTGGGGCAGACCTGCGCGCAGGCCCCACAGCCGACACAGACGTCCGAGTTGATCTGGAAGGGCGTGCTCACCTTGCGATCCATCCCACGGTTCATGAAGCTGATCGCGCTGACACCGATCGCGTCCTGGCATGCCCGCACACAAAGACCACACAGAATGCAGTCCTCGTTCAGCGGGCTGAATCGCGATGCGGTCACGCCCAGCTCCTGGGCCATGGTCCGAATCCGCTCGGAGTTCGGGCAGCGCGCCAGCAGCAGCTCGGCGATCATCTTGCGATGCTCCACGATCTGCTCCGTATGCGTCTGAACGACCATGCCCTCCTCGACTTGCCGCGTGCAAGAGCTTTCCAGCCGGGCCCGGCCTCGACTCGAGATCTCCACCACGCACAGCCGACAGGCCCCGAAGGCGGGCAGTCCCTCGTGATAGCAGAGCGTGGGGATGTGAATGCCCCGCTCGGTGGCCGCTTGCAGGACGGTCGTGCCCGGCTCGACCTGCACCTCTTGATCGTTGAGCGTAAACGTAATCATCTCGTCGACCTCATGACACGGCCGAACGGTCGCATCGAAGGCATCGTTTGGCCTCGGCCACGGCGGCCGCCTCGTCCAAGCCGAGCTCGACCTCCTCGAAGGACGACACCCGAGATTCCGCGGGCAGCGTCGGCATCGTCGGGCGCGCCTGGTCCAGCAATTCGTCCATTTCCTGATCCGTGAGCTGAATCGGCGGGACGTCGACGGTGGGCCGCGTCACCGCGTACATCCGCTCGATGGGCTCGTCCTCGAGGTACTGTCGGATCGATTCCGCCGCAAAACTCCCGGTGGCCATCGCCTGCGTGACCGTCGCCGGCCCCAGCACGGCATCGCCGCCGGCGAAGATCCCGGGCTCCACCGTCACGAACCGCTCCGTATCCGCACGGACCAGGCCCCGGTCGGACAAGAGCTTCTTGGCTGATTCGGAAAGGAACTCACCCTCCGGCCTGGATCCGATCGCGGGGATAACGGTATCGGCCTCGACATCGTGGACGTGCCCCTCTATCGGCACGGGCTTGCGTCGGCCGCCGGCGTCCATGCCGCCCAATTCCATCCGTTGGCAACGGATCCCGCTTACCCGTCCGTCGGTGACGAGGATCTCCTTCGGTGCCGTGAGATACTCCACGATCACGCCCTCGCGCAGCATCTCGTCGATCTCCGCCGGATCCGCGGGCATCTCCTCGCGCGTCCTGCGGTAAAGCACGCGGATACGACGGCACCCTAATCGCAGGGCCGTTCGCGCGGCGTCGACGGCGACGTTTCCTCCGCCGATGACGATGACGTCGTCCCCGGGCTTGGCATGATCCCCATGCTTGACGCGTTGGAGGAAGCCCAGCGGATCGAGCACACCCTCGGCGTCTTCGCCGGGGATCCCCAGCCGCAGGTTCTTTTCGGCCCCGATGGCCGCAAAGACGGCCTGAAACTCGCTCCGCAGCTGATCGAAGGAGATGTCCATTCCGATTCGTGTGTTCGTCCGGATCTGCACGCCCAGGTTCTTGATCCGCTGGATGTCCCGGTCCAGGACGTCCCGCGGGAGACGATACTCCGGGATGGCCGTCGCCAGCGCGCCGCCCACGCGGTCCGTTGCCTCGAAGACGGTGACCTGGAACCCTTCCCGAGCCAGGTAGAACGCCGCCGTCAGCCCGGCGGGACCGGACCCGACGACGGCAACACGCTCGGTGCGCGCTGCATCGGGCTTTTCGTTCGGTGGCGGATAGCGTCCGGCCTCCACCGCGCGGTCCATCGCGAAGCGCTTCAGCGCCTTGACCGCGATGGGGTCGCCGGCCTCTCCGCACGAGCAGGACGATTCACACGGGTGATGGCAGACGCGGGCACAGACATTCGGCAAGGGGTTCGTCTTGCAGATCACCTCGGCGGCCTCGACATATTTGCCCTGACCGATGAGCGTGACGTACGCCGGGGCATCGGCGTGGAGCGGGCAGACGTGCTGACACGGCGAGGAGATGATCTTCTTGCCGACCGCGGCCGGACACCGCTTGTGCGCGATGTGCTCCTCGAACTCGTCGCGGAAGTACCGCAGCGAGCTGAGCACCGGATTCCCCGCCGTCTGACCCAGCCCGCAGAGCGACATGTTCTTCGTTACCAGGGCCAACTGCTCGAGCAGGTCGAGATCGCCCGCCCGGCCGTTTCCCTCCGCGATGCGAGTAAGGATCTCGAGCATGCGTGGGATGCCCTCGCGGCACGGCACGCACTTCCCACACGACTCCTCGGCCAGGAAGCTCAGGAAGTACTTGGCCACATCGACCATGCAGGTCCGGTTGTCCATGACGATCAGGCCGCCGGATCCCATGATGGCCCCGGCCTGCGTCAGGCTCTCGTAGTCCACGGGCAGATCAAAGAGATGAGCCGGAATGCACCCGCCCGAAGGCCCGCCGATTTGCACCGCCTTGATCTTCCGCCCCGGCAGTGGACCGCCGCCGATGTCAAAGATCAGCTCGCGCAGGCTGATGCCCATCGGCACCTCGACGAGACCGGTGTTGCGCACGCGCCCCACGAGCGAGAAGACCTTCGTGCCCTTGCTCTTTTCGGTTCCGACCGACGCATACCACTCTGCGCCGTGCCGCAACGCCAGCGTCACGTTGGCCCATGTCTCGACGTTGTTGATGTTCGTGGGCTTGCCCCACAGGCCCGCTTGCGCGGGGAAGGGCGGGCGCGGCCGGGGCGTGCCCATCTGGTCTTCCAAGGACGCGATCAGCGCCGTCTCCTCGCCGCACACGAAGGCGCCGGCGCCGGTTTTCACGGTCAGCTCGAAGTCGAATCCGGAGCCGAAGATATTCGTCCCCAGCAGGCCGTATTCCTTTGCCTGCGCGATGGCGTGGGTGGCGTTTCGCACCGCGATGGGATACTCGGCCCGGCAGTAGATGATTCCGTGTGACGCCCCGATCGCGTATCCGCCGATGATCATGCCCTCGATCACGGAATGCGGCGTTCCCTCGAGCAGGGCGCGGTCCATGTAGGCGCCCGGATCGCCCTCATCCGCGTTACAGATGATGGTCTTCTCGTCGCCCGGGGACTTGCGGCACAGGCCCCATTTGATTCCCGTCGGGAATCCCGCGCCCCCGCGTCCGCGGATCTGGGCCTGTGTCACCTCCTCGATCACCGCCTCGGGCGTCATTGTCGTCAGCGCCTTCGCGGCGGCCGAGTAGCCGTCGGCGGCGATGTAGTCGTCGATGCTGTCCGGCCGCACGTAGGCATTGTTCGCAAGGAGGCGTCGCTCCTGAAGGCGGTAGAAGGGCACGTCCTTCTGGGGCGCGATCCGTTCGCCGTCCGCGGGCTCCACGTAGAGCAACCGCTCGACCGGACCCTTCCCCTCGACGGCGTGGGTCACGATGTCCGGAACGTCGCCCGGGCTGACGTGCTGGTAGAAGATGCCGTCGGGGAGGACCAACACCACCGGACCGGCCTCGCATAGGCCGAGGCACCCGGAGAGGCGGGCGTCGAGCCTGTCCGACAACCCGGCTCGGTCGACGGCTTCGGAAAGGGCTGCGTAGATGTCCCGGCTGCCCGAGGCATTGCAGCCCGGTCCGTCGCAGACCACCACACATGGCTTTCGATGGCGTCGTGGGTCTCCGAGCCGCTTCTGCAGCGCGGTGAGGTCGGGCTTTTCAGCAAGCTTGTTCAACGTCGGCTTCCTCCCTGGCACGGATGTCCTGCAAGATGCGCCGAATCCTCCGGGGTCTCGACTTGGCGTAGTACTTGCCGTCGACCACGACGACGGGAGCGAGGGCACACGCACCCAGGCAGCGAACCGTCTCGAACGTGAAGAAGAGATCATCCGTGGTTTCGCCCGGCGCGATTCTCAACAGACTCGAAACCTCGTCCACGATTCGGGCCCCGCCTCGCACGTGACAGGCCGTGCCCAAACAGCAGGTGACCAGGTGACGGCCCCGTGGTTCGAGGCTGAACGAACCATAGAACGTCGCCACACCGCAGACCTGGACGAGCGGGATGTCGAGCTTGCGCGCGACGATCGGCAGCGCGATCGGGGGAACGTAGTTGAAGGCCAGTTGGATGCGCTGCAACAGGCCGATCAGCGATCCCTTGCCGTTCTCCCACTGACCGACAATCCGGCGAATCCGCGTCTGGGTGTTCGCGTCCGGGGTCGCGTCGATCCGGGCCTGGATCCGCGCGATCAATGCGTCGACGTCGCCTGCAGAGGTCATCGTGTCTTCGGTGGAGGTGCTCATCGAAATCGTCGCCGTCTCTTGGATCTACTGTGTACAGTCATGGAGATGATCGTCGGTCTTTCGGCCGGCTCAATCGCCCAAACCGTCGGTGCGTCGTTCTCGGGTTTCCCCGGTCGAATCAGAGATCAGGCTCGCACTCGCTGCAGACGAAGCACCGAATTGCCTCATTCGCGTAGGGCGCGGGCACCGCCTCCAATCGCCTCTTGCGTTCCGAACGCCGTCCGAGGTGTCCGGGCGGTCGGCGGTGCTTGTGCCCACGGGTTTACGATCAGTCCTGCTGCTCACAATGATCACGGATACATTCGATCACGCGGACCACGTTCGGATTGCTTACACGGTAATACACGCGACTGCCGTCGCGTCGGCTGGCGAGAACTCCCCGGTCCTTCATCAGGATCAGCTGTTGGCTGGTGATGGCCGGCTTGGTGCCCAGGGCCTGGATCAAATCGCTCACGCACATCTCTTTGTCTTGGAGCAACTCGATGATTCGCAGCCGCAACGGATGTGCGACCGCCTTGAGTGTGTGGGCGACCCGCTCGAAGGTGTCCTCTCGGATGGGCTGCTTTCGTCTCGTCGTCGCGCGGGGCATATTTGTAATATATAGCGATTCTTTGAAATGTCAAATCGTTTCGGCCGAGAAGACCGGAATCGGGCGGGCGCTCCGCGCATTGCCTCGAGCCGGAGAACCCGCGAGGGGTGAACGCGCCCGTACGCCGCCTCGAGCTCTGTCGCTCGTCAGCTGATGGGTGGGTGGCCCATGGCGTCAGCCGAGGGGGCCCATCGCTCACGCGATGGGGACGCGAATTGGCTGCCCGTTCGTGTTCCCCACCTCTGCCTCGACGCGGCTCAGCATAAGTGCAGAGGTGGGCCACCCATCGGCTGGACGTCCATCGAATGACTTGCGACACAACACCAGAGCCAAGGACTCCCATTCTTCCGAAACGAAAATGTGCGGGGAAAGCCGGCACGTTCCTGTATAATCGGGCGTAGCAGAATGCAGGGACGGACGAGCACTTCGTAAGGGCTGTTCTGGGCACATCTTGAGTGGTGGAGAGCGCGGATTCAATCGGGCTCGCGCCCTTCTCGGCCGGACGACCTATCATCCGGGCAACCCTCTTCCACGTCGCGGCCTTTGTGCATTGCCGCCACACACCCGGACGAGACGGCCTTCGAGCCCCATGGAGCCATGCGGCAGATGCCCAGAGCACAGGAGTTCCGTGCCTCTGCCGTATTGTGGTGAGTGATGACCGAGACGACCACCGTGACGGAGCCGCGGAAGTTCCTCACCCCGGAGATCCTCTACGGCGTGGGAAGTCGGGGCCGGGCCGGCCAGTATGCGCGGAATCTCGGCACGCGCCGCGCGCTGGTGGTCTCCGACCCAGGCGTCCGCGAGGCGGGGTGGACGGATCAGGTTCGCCAAGGCCTGCGCGACGCCGGTGTCGAAACCGCCCTATTCACGGATGTGACGCCCAACCCCCGCGACGCCGAGGTGGAGGAGGTCTATGTCCGCGCGCTCTGAGCACGAGGGCGGTGATCGCCGAGAGAACCTGCGCAGAAAGCTCCTCGGATTGGGCGAGCGTTCGATACGCAAGAGCCACTACCCCGAGCTGCAGCGCCGTCTCGATGAGCTCAAGGTATTGGAAGAGCGGTATCGCGCCGTCTTCAACTCCGCCAACGACGCGGTCTTCATCCAGGAGGGTGAGACCGGCAAGATCATCGATGCGAATCAGCGCGCGGAGGAGATGTACAAGCTCCCGAGAGAACGTCTGCTCCAATCTGAAGTCGGGGATCTCAGCGTCGGAGAGCCTCCGTACACGCAAGAAGAGGCGCAGGCGAGGATGGCGAGCGCGAGAGAGGGAGAACCGCAGGTCTTCGAATGGCGCTCACGGCGGGGTGACGGCGAGACCTTCTGGGCCGAGGTGAGCCTACGCGCGACGCAGATCGGAGGGCAGGAGCGGCTGATCACCGTGGTGCGCGACGTCGAGGACCGCAAGCGAGCGGAAGAGGCTATGCGGGAGACTGAGCGCAGGCACAGGCTGTTCCTGGAGGGCTTCGTCGGCATTGCGTACCAGGTTTCCTATCTGACGCTCGAGCCTTCCTTCTTCTACGGGGCGGTCGAGGAGCTCACCGGCTACAGCAGCAGAGATTTCCTTTTCGGGAACGTTGCGTGGAATCAGCTCATCCATCCCGACGACGTCGATCGGGTGCGCAAGGAGGCCGAACGCCTACGAGAGCAACCCGGCTATGTGGCGGACAGCGAGTATCGAATCCTCCCCCGCGATGGCCGGATGCGCTGGGTGCGCGACGTCGCAAGCACGGTTCGCGAGGAAGACGGCCAACTGCTGTACTTCCAGGGGACCATTCATGACATCACGCGGCAAAAGCAGGCGGAGGAAGCGCTCCGTAGCGAGAAGCAGCTCACCGAGGACTTCATCAACAGCCTGCCCGGTCTGTTCTATGTCCTGAGCGAGGATCGGCGCCTCGCTCGGTGGAACAAGGCTTGGGAGGACGTTACGGGCTACACCGCCGAGGAAATGGCCGTCCGCGACGCCGCGGACTTCTTCGAAGGGGAGGATCGGGCACGCATCAAGGAGAGGATACGGACGGCCTTTCGCGAGGGTGTCGCCGAGGCCGAGGCGGAACTGGTCACGAAGGACGGGCGTCGAATCCCGCATTACTTCAACGGACTGCGTCGGGAATTCGGGGGGAAGCTCCCACCAGGAGCGCCGTGGCCGCCGCCGTCACCCCGACCCAACCCAACCGCCAC
>CAZKCX010000294.1:0-8146 GCA_964550865.1 uncultured Planctomycetales bacterium | reverse complement strand
TCCCCGGTCGAATTCGTGTCCCCCACCTCTGAAGAGGTGGGCCACCCATTGGCTGGACGCCAATCGAATGGGTTGCCACACAACACCAGGCCGTCTGAGATCTGTTCGGACCCTCGGCGAGGCTCGAGGGCGCGCTTCGGGTACCAAAGTGCCCTCCTTCCGGACGGATCGACCGTTCGGCGCGAGGGTGTAGCGCACTTCTCGATCCGGCGAGCGCCGGGCATGTGAAAACGGGTCGCAAGTCGTTACGCCGTGGGAGGGCCGGGAAGGCGTATCGCTTGCTGGAGGAAGAGCCCTTCCCGGGCACGAGCCTCGGCGCCAGAGTCGCGTCCGACGGAGGTCCCCTTCATGGCCGACACCCAATCGATTCCTCGCGAGCACCTCGGCACGATCGAGCACAAGCCCTTTGACGATTCCGATCCCAATATCCCCGCCATGGTCCGTAAACGGGCGGCGCTGGCGTCCGATGAGACGCTCTTCATGGTGCACGACGGCCGCAAGTACAACGACATCGCATGGCGACGCTACTTCGACGACGTAGAGAACATGGCCAAGGGCCTCATCGAAATGGGCGTCGAGCACGGCACGCCGATCGCCATGTCCAGCGAGAATCGATACGAATGGCGCGTCAGCGACATCGCCGTCCTGGCCGCGGGGGGCGTCTCGGTCCCCTTGCACGCGGCGCTGACGGGGGAGCACGCCCGGCACGAGATCTGCGACTCCGGGAGCAAGACGCTGATCGTCTCGAACCAGGACCAGGCCGACAAGTTCGAGCCCGTGGTCGACGACCTGAGCGACATCGACCTCGTCATTGCCTTCGAGGACATTCGCTGGCCGGGCAAGCAGGAGGTCATTCCGCTCTCCGAACTGCTGGAGCGCGGTCGCTCCGCATCGAGTGCGACCGCCGACGAGCAGCGCCGGCGAGAATCCGCCCTGCAGCGCGAGGACCTTGCCACGATCATCTACACCAGCGGCACGACGGGCCTGCCCAAGGGCGTGATGCTCACGCACGACAACATCCTCTTCCTATGCGATCGCATCCGCGCGACGATGAACTTCCGGAAGGACCAGGTCCTACTGAGCTGGCTGCCGCTGAGCCACAGCTTCGGGCGGATGGCCGACCACTTCGGCATGCTCATGGCCGGGTTGACGGTCGCCCTCGCCGACAGCCATGAAACGCTCATCGAACGGATCAAGGAGGTCCGCCCCCACTGGCTGACGGCGGTTCCCCGGATCTTCGAGAAGCTCTTCGCCTTCACCAGCATCCTCCCACCGGCCGAGCAGAAGGCCAAGCTGAAAGAGCTGTTCGGATCGCGAATAGAATGGCTTATCAGCGGCGGCGCGCCGCTGCCGGGCGGGATGTCGAACGTCTACCTCGACGCGGGCGTGATGCTGCTCGAAGGCTACGGCCTGACGGAGACGTCCGCCATCGCCTGCTTCAACCAACCCGAGCGCTACCGCACCGGCACGGTCGGCACGCCGCTGCCGGAGACCGAGGTCAAGATCGACGAGGACGGCGAGATCCTCATCCGTGGCCGGCACGTCATGAAGGGCTACTGGAACCTCCCGGAAGACACGGCCGCCACGATCGTCGATGGTTGGCTACACAGCGGGGACGTCGGGCACATCGACGACGAAGGCTTCCTCGTCATCACCGACCGCAAGAAGGACATTATCGTCAACAGCGCGGGTAAGAACATCGCCCCACAGATGATCGAGTCGCAGCTGCTCCAAGTGCCCCTGATCGACCAGGCCATGGTCATCGGCGATCGGCGGAAGTTCCTCTCCGCGGTGATCGTGCCGGAGTGGATGGCCGTCGAGAAGCTCTTCACGCAGATGGGGCTTGAGAAGAAGCCTCCCGCCCAGGCTTGCAAGGACCCCGTGCTCATCGGAGTCATCCAGTCGTACATCGACGATGCGCTCAAGGACCTCGCCTCGTGGGAGCAGATCCGCAAGTTCCTCCTCGTGCCCGCGCCGTTCACCGTCGAGAGCGGCCTGCTCACGCCCAGCATGAAGATCCGCCGGCGAAAGGCGATGGAGCACTACGCCGACGAGATCGACGATTTGTACGAAGATTGAGCACATTCCGCGAATTGCCTCAGCTTTCTGGCGGACATGGTCATCCTCGAGTGAATGGGGGAACGGACCGGACGCGCCTCGCGCGATGCCGGCGGTGCGCCGCGCTATCCCTTCCGTTCGTCTCATCTAACTCCGTAGCGTCCCGAAGATTGTTGGGTGGAGACACGGGTGGGATGCCGAGGGCATTGTGAGATTCCACCCGCCTCACTCGGAGGATGCACGATGGAAACGCAGTACACGATCCTTCCGGCCAAGCAGTTGATTGTCGTCGATGCCGAGGGCAGGCTGGATCGGGAGGCCAGCAAGGCGGCGATCCGCCGACTCGCGTCCGATCCGGGGTACAGCGAGCAGTACCGGATCATCGTCGACGTGCGAGACGCAGAGTGCGCCATGAGCATGTTCGACATCGCGGAGCTGGCCGCCTACATGGCATGGCCGGATCCGGCGCTGCCCACGCGAAAGCGAATCGCTGTCGTGGCCACCAAAGACGGCCTGCCGGACTTGGTGTCCTTCTTGGAGACCTGTGCCCGAAACCGCGGCCTGCGAGTGAGGGCGTTCGAATCCATGGAATCGGCCGAGGCGTGGATCCGTTCCGAGGCGGCCTGACGAGGTTTCCGTGTCCCACGGGGCTGTGCGCAGTGCCTTCGGACCCGAATCTGCACGGGAGGGCACGGCTGTGTCAGCAGTGAGGGCATCGGCTGCTCGTCCCGTGCGGGCGAACCATCGCGCCACATCGTCTTCATCACTTTTCTGTCCCGACTTGAGGCAACGCCTCTCGAGAAGCTGCTTGTTCTCTTTGCTCGGACTTGGTATGGGATCTCTTCATTCCGGAAACGGCGTCCCCTTGCGGGCCTCGGCGATCACGCGGATGACCTCGTGGGCGCTCTCGGGCGTGACGGCCATCTTCTTTCGTCGGCGGAGCGTATCGACGACCGTGTCGTAGTAGTCCGTCTTGTCCCTGCTCTTGACGGTGAGCGTCTTCGTCCGCCAGGGGAGCTTGTCGTCGTTGCCGTACTTCCGCCCGACGGGCGGGGTTTCGACGACCTTTAGCTTTTGGACCCGCGTCGGATCATAGTACTTGATCTTGCTCTGCTTGCCGTCGCATGCCAGCGTGCCGCAGTCGCCCAGGAGCATCCACTTGTACGTCGGAAACGCGCACGCCGTGGAGACCTCGAGGTCGGCGGTGCATCCTCTCTTGCCCCGCATCACGATCTTGACGTGGTCCTCGACGTCACCGGCGTCGTTCACGAGTTGCAGATCGCCCCAGATGTCTTTCGCGGGCCAGCCGATGAACTGCAGGGCCATGTCGATGATGTGCGGACACGTATTGTTCAGCACGCCGCCTCCGTACTTCCGCAGCGTCTGCCAGTCGTTGCGACGGGCGAAGCCCGCCCAGTGCCCTCGCACGTGGAACAGCCTGCCCAGGATGCCGCTGTGGATCACCTCGCTCAGGTGCTTGAACTCCGGGTTGAACCGGTAGTTCTGATTGACGAAAAGCTTCTTGCGGGCCTTCTTGGCCGCGGCGATCATCCGGTTCGCCTCGCCGAGGCTCACTGCCATCGGCTTCTCCACGAGGACGTGGCGGCCCTTCTTCAGCGCCGCGATCGCGTGCGGTCCGTGATCGCGGCTCTGCGTGGCGATGCAGAATAGCTCGGCGTCGGCCTTGCGAAGCATCTCGGCGAAGTCGTCGTAGGTCTCGGCCCCCAATTCGCCTTCGGCCTGCCGTCGTCGATCGGCCTCGGGGTCGGAGCAGGCGACGATGCGGAAGTCCTTCCGGTCGCGCATGCCCTTCACGTGGATGTCCCAGCCCGCCCGGCCCAGTCCGGCTACGGCCACCGTGATCGGTTTGACTTTGGCCATCGTTCTCCTCGTTGGACGCCTTCAGATTGCAGTGCCACCCCAATACCCTCCCTCGACTTTCTTCCGGGTGGCCCACAGCCTCGGCGAGGTCGGTTCTCCCTGTTGGGTGGCCTACCGCTTCAGCGGTGGGGTCACGAATCGAGGCGCGAGGATTCGCGTCCCTATGGCTCCTTCGACGGAGCTCAGGACAAGGGAAGCCAAGGACCACCCACCCATCAGCTGACGAGCGAAAGAACACCAGTACCGCGTTTCACAAGTTGTGCGACCATGGACGGGGCAACGCATGCCACGGTTGCTGCTCGAGCCGCGGCATTCATGCCGCGCGGCCGCGCCGGATGAATCCGGCGGCTCGGGCAGGGAGTCGCGATACTTCTGAAATGCAGTACTAGCCGCCGAGTTCCGTCAGCCAGTGCGACACGGGCCACCCGTATGCGATCATCGCGTCGAGGGTCGCGCGATAGACGCGAATCAGCGGCCCGCCCTTGCCACGAAATCGATCATCCCGATGAAGGGCGAGCAGGGCGGCCTTGCCCTGAGGCGCGATGAGTCGCCCGATGTCGGCGGGCACGAGCCCTTCCTTCGGGTCTTCGTTTCTCAGCGTTTCGGCCCGGAGCCCCGCCACTTCCCCGAGCCATCGCGAGGCACTCCCGTCGCGAAGGGAGGACGTCTTGGCCGCTGCAATGCAGGCGGGCATCCACGCCGGGTTGTCCAGGATGCCCGTGAGACGGTCCATCTTCTTCGCGGCCTGACGATCGCGCCACTGGGCGAGCAGCTCGAGCACGACCAGGCGGGCGGGCGGCTTGAGCCGACGGACGTCGCCCTCGAGCAGTTCGCCAACGGGAGGTGCGGCGTCCGGCGGGAGCGCGAGCATCGCCTGCAAGCGTTTGCGGGCGCCGGGCCAGTCCGCGCCGGCCAGGCCGACAAGCTGCTCTCGAGCCACGGCGCGGGCGGGGTGGTACGTCCGTCGCGTTACGACGAGCCACCCGGTGTGTTGAGTGAGGAGGTCCGGGGTTACGTTGAGCCGCTTGCCCGTTCTCTCTCGGATCCAACGTACGGCCTCCTTGAGTGCGTTGGCGCGCATGTTCGCCGGGTTCTTCGTGGGGTTGAGCCGTCCGAAGGATCGTCCGGTGATCCGCGCCATCGTCCAGACGGTGCGGCGACGAACCTCCGCTCGGTCGTGGGCAAGCAGGTCGGCGAGCTTGCCCGCCCACTCCTCGGCCTGGGCGCCGCTTGCGCCGCGACGCTCGGACAGCAGAATCGCCGCCGCCAGTCGGACCGGGGGCGATTGCTCGGTCAGCATGCCCTCGATGACCTCGTTCGGCGTGCCGTCCAAGAACATCATCCGGGCCGTGACGCGGTTCAGGTGCGCCATCCACTCGGTTCCGCGATCGCGCGTCGGCCATTCCCACGCCCGCCAATAGACCTCGAGCAGGGCGGGAAGGGCCTTGGGACCTAGCGCCGCCACGGGGCGGTAGAGATCCGTGGCCTGATCCGCCCATTGGCGGAGCAGGGATTCCTCCGGCACGTTCGACGGCAAGAGGGAATCGCGGGCGAGCGCCTGGGCGAGCGTGACGTGCCGAACCGCCGCGGCGAAGTGCTCGGTCATGGGCCGCACGGCGCGTTCATCGCCGAGCAGCGCGAGACTCCGCAGGGCCGTCAGACCGAACGTCGGGTCGTTCAGATAGTCCATGAGCACGTCGGCCGACTGCGCGTCGCCCGTCTCCCCGAGCGCGGCAAGCAGGGCGAGCGTCTCGATTTCGCCTTCGGTCTGCTCCAGCCCTTCTTGGATGAACGGTGCGGCGGCCGGGCCGACCTTCCCGAGCTTCTCGGCCAACGGCATCTTGGCTTCCGCCGCTTCGGCTTCCTGGAAGTCGGCGAGGATCTGGCGTGCGGCCACCACGTCAGCCGGGTCGACGGTCGGAGCGGGCCCGATGGGCCGGTCGCGCGGCGTGGTTACCCACGTGACCACAAGGTTGACCAGCACGAGAATGACGATCACGCCACCCAACACACTGGAGAACAGCGCCATCTTCTTGCTCATCGGCAACAGGGCGAGCCGTCGCAGCAGCGGAAGCTTCTCACCGGTGATCACCTGTCGTTTGCAGTTCAGACAGGTGTTACTGCCCGGCGCGAGCTGCGCATGACAGAAGGGGCACTTGACCGGGCCGGTCTTTGCCTTCTGGTTCCGTTGGATGACGGGCGCGATGTTCATCCATCGCCCGCACGCCGGACAGAGACAGAAGGGGTTTCCCGGCTCGTTTTCCGAGACAAAGAACTTGCCACAATGCGGACAGATGACGGGCGTTCCCATGGCGACCTCTCGTTGCACGTATAGGCTTGCTTCGGATGGACGTCAAGGATGCGATGCCGCATCGGCGTGACGGGGGTGCATGACGGATTGGGCGGGGATGGGCTGCCGAGGTGCGACCCACAGCAGGCGCACTCAGGGGCAGGCTTGTCACGGCGAAGCGCAGCGAAGACGGGACGCCCGTGCTACGATGACGCCCATCCTGCCGATAGCCCTCTTGCCGGAAAGGCCCGGTCAATCGCCAAGACCCTACGGCGTTTCTTCGGGACGCACTGGTATCCTGGATTTCGCACCACGGGTGGAGCACGCCGAAAGCGGGCGGAATCCTTTGGTTTGCGGGCCCCCAGTCTTTCGCCGCCCCCAACGGGGGCCGCGGCAGGAGGGTCCCCTCCTTCACACGCGGAACGCCGGGAAAAGTTGCCTGTGCTCATGTCTTCCGATTGAATTCGTGTCTCCCACCTCTGAAGAGGTGGGCCACCCGGCCGTTGAGATCGCACACTTCTGCGATTGAGCGAGCGTCTTCATAGCTTTCATGCCCGCTCCACCGGTGTGGGCACGGAACCCGTCGAATAGCACTGCTCAATAGAGCAGTGGCACGCGCAACACGAAGTCGCAGGATCGAACTCGTATGAGAGCAGGCTACTGCATGCGGATGTCGGATCGCTTCGTCTCGGGCGTGAAGGCGGGGTCCTGCGTGAAGACGAACTCCGCCACGATCGCGTGGTTCATGGCCTCGGTCTTGGCCGTCAGCGTGTGCTCACCGGCGGTGAACTCGCGGTCGGCCAGGATCGCCCACTGCAGGGCCTCGTCCGCGTCGGGGTTCAGCTCCTCGCCGATCCAGCGCTCCTCGACGGGTTCGCCGTCGAGCTTCCATCCATAGCGTCCCTTGTACGCGGCGTTGCGTCCCCCCTTCCAGAACTCGTGACCGCGATACAACCCGGCGCTGTGACGCAGCAGCGCGTAGAGCTTGTAGTGCCCTGACCTCTGCACGTCGAACGTCCATTGTGCCGCCCCGCCCTTGCGAGTGAAGTGACACCAACCCTCGCGGCGGGCGTGCGGCGGAGGCACCTCGCCTTCGGTGGCGAGAGGTTGGAAGAACAGGCCCGGCTTGAGGCGCGCGGTCTTGGACGGTTGGGGGCGCTGAAGGCCCAGCAGACCGAGCAGCTTCGCTGATCGTTCGGCCACCGGCTGCCTTGCGCCGGCGATCGCCTGGATCTCGCGGCCGAGCCGCCCTGCCTCGTCGCGATTCGGCAGACCGGGTGATTCCTGAACGACGGCGAGATACTCTCTGGACGCCCTCTTCACCGAATCGAAGCCGCCCCCGCGCGTGGACGCCGACTCGTTCGCGCTACTGAGCTGCTTGCAGGAATCGTTGACGAGTTGCAAGGCTCCGTTCGTTGTGGCCCAGCCGCCCTGGGCTGGGCAGTTTGATGGTTCACGGCCGGGGGCGGCCGTGCCACACTGGACACCCCTTCTTGCGAACCGCATAGCTGTGGCCGCGGCGATGGCGTGGCCGAGCTCCAGCGTCTTCTCCAGATAGCTCGACGCGGGATAGAGTCGATCGATGATCTGGCGAAAGGACTTCAGACGATCGGCGCCTACGGGGCCGGCGGACTTGAGTGCCGCGTCGAGCGCCGCCCGCGCCTCGCGGAGATACTCGTCCTGTGCGCCGCGGAGCTTCGGCGCGACGATCTGCCAGCCGGAGCGAACCGCATCCCCGAGCAGCGACTTCGGCGCCCTGGCGGCCTCGCGGTCCAGGCGCTGATACGTCCCGAGCTTGGCCATTTTCTGGAACAGGTCGAGTCCCTGCTCGGCCGGAAGCCCATACGCCTGCTTGAAGAAGGCGCGGTCGAACTCCTCTTGCGATCGGCCCGTCGGGTTCCAGGCGTACTCGGCGCC
>CAZKCX010000293.1:0-8195 GCA_964550865.1 uncultured Planctomycetales bacterium | reverse complement strand
ATGGGCCTCCCACCCATCAGCTGACAAGCGACAGAGCACTAGAACCTGCCGTGCGGTTCGTGGCGCTGCGGTCCGATTCGTTCCGAGAAACGATTGGCCGGCGCGGCTCGAATGGGTTACCATGCCCGCGCGGACATCCCGAAACGGTCGGCGGTGTCCCGCGCTTCGCGGCAATGCGCACGGAAGCAGCATCATGCGACGGCGCTCCACGACCCATTGGTCCGCCCTCCGGCAGGAGGTTGAGTCGGCCCTGGCTGAATGCGACGACATCCCGCCCTCCGTCCGGGTGGACGGCCGGCTCCGGCGCCTGGAAGGCGGGTCCACCCACGAGAGCTTCAAGTTCTGGGTCAAGGCCGACGCCCCGCTGCCGGCCTTCGCGGAGACCGCCCTCGTGCTGCATCGCCTGCCGATCGAGGACTTCGCGTTTCTATCGAAGCACGACGACAGCCGTGCGCACGTCCGGTCGGAGCTCGACGGCGTGTGGGACGAATGCCTGGACGATGAGCTACTGCTTATGCTCCGCTGGTTGGCCGTAACCCTCCGGGCGGAGCGAGAGGGCACACAGGAAGGGCACGGACCCGAGGCGTACCGCGCGCTGCTCGAGCGATTGCTGCAGCGCGCTGCGGGGCTCTCGGCGGAATAAGAAGGCGAGGGGAAAGGCGTGGGCCACTACTGTTGGATGTGCGGAAAGGTTCGACCGAACGAGGCGTTCTCCGGCCGTGGTCATCGTCGACACCTGTGCAAGCGCTGCGCCCGCCGGCCGCGCGCAGAGCGAGAGCGGATTCAAGCCACGAGGGATTTGCAGGGATACCTTGCGCAGAAGAGGATCTCCGGTGAGAACATCGCCAGGCTGCGGGCGCTGTGTGAGTCTGACGACGAGGGGATTCAGCACGCGGCCCGGCTGATCCTGGAAGTGGCGTTGATCAAGCCGCACAAACGCGGACGAACCCGCTATCTCCGCGAGAACCGGCCGGACCTGCTTGCCCGGCTTCTGGAGGAATGCCTCTTCCTGCCGTGGGGCGAGTGGCCCGCCTCGCCGCGCAGCGACAGGTGGCGTGAGGACCGCGAATCCCATGGCGCTTCGAGAGACGAAGACTGGCTCCCGTTGGATCCTCTCGATCAGATCGGGGACGAGAACCTCGCCTACCGGCCGGAAGAAAACGACATCCCTTTCTAGTTCGGCCCGTGGACGTGGTACACGATGGTTAAGGACGTGACCAAGGAATAGGGGAAGCCCATGACACGGACGCAAGGGAAGCAAGGCGAATTGACGTTGAAGGACCGCTTGTCGCGGCTGACGTACGCACAGGCCTGCCGGCTGCTGGGCAGCGAAGGACAACGCCTACTCCGTCGGGGCGGCGAGTTCGATATCAGTATCGACGAGGACGTGTACCTAGGCGACGATCTGTTTCGCCTGAGCCTGGCGGACGCGGTCGCAACCATTACGCTGATGGCGGGGGCGCGGCAACGCCTCCATTGGAACTGTACGCGGTGCGACGGCGCCTGCGAGCACGTCGGCGCGGCCTTCTCGCTGGTCCTCGAGGAGAAGATGGCGCTTGGGTTGGCCGCCCCGCCCCCGGAACGAGTACCCGTCGAAAGCCTCGGTGAGGTCGAGCTGGTCCGCAGGGCCATCGAAGAGAGGCAGGAGCGTGCGCGGTCCGAAAAGATGACGGTCCGGTCCATGGCCCCGAAGACGCTATGGACGGACTACCTGGTGACCAACGCCGAGTCGGGCAAGACCTATCGCGTCGCGTTGCGCGGCTGGAAGCCCGGCGAGTCCTACTGCTCGTGCCCGGACTTCCGCAAGAACACGCTCGGCGTGTGCAAGCACATCCTACACGTCCAGCGAAAGGTCAAGGGTCGCTTTCCTTCGGCCGTCCGCAACCGGCCGTACGAGCAAACCGACATTGCGGTCCATCTGCTGTACGCCGACGACCTGGAGCTGCGTCTGCTGCTCCCGCGCAAGCTCGACGCGACTGCGGCTCGCATCGTCCGGCCGATCAAGGACCGCGCCATCGATGACGTGCACGACCTTCTCATGCGCGTCCGTAAGCTGACCGCCGCCGGCCACGACGTAACCATCTATCCCGACGCCGAGGAGCACATTCACCGGCGCCTGTTCGCCGAGCGGATCGCGTCGAAGGTGGCCGAGATCCGCAAGAAGCCGAGCCGACACCCGTACCGCAAGGAACTGCTCAAGACCGAGCTGCTGCCCTACCAGCTGGACGGCATCGCCTTCGCCGTCGGCGCCGGGCGCGCGATTCTCGCCGACGACATGGGTCTCGGTAAGACCATCCAGGGCATCGGTGCAGCCGAGCTGCTGGCCCGCGAGGCGGATATCACCAAAGTCCTCATCATCTGTCCCGCCTCGGTGAAGTCACAATGGCGGGCCGAGGTGCGGCGCTTCTCCGATCGCAGCTGCCAGGTCGTCTTGGGCAGCGCGGCCGAGCGGGCGCGGCAATACGACAACGGCAGCTTCTTCACGATCTGCAATTATGAGCAGGTACTGCGGGACATCCTGCCCATCGAGCAGGAGCGGTGGGATCTGATCATTCTGGACGAGGGCCAGCGCATTAAGAACTGGGAGGCCAAGACCAGCCGGGTCATCAAGGGCCTGAACTCGCCCTTTGCGCTGGTCCTTTCGGGCACGCCGCTGGAGAACCGGTTGGACGATCTCTTCAGTGTGACGGAGTTCATCGACGATCGAAGGCTCGGCCCGGCCTTTCGCTTCTTCAACCGCCACCGCGTGGTAGACGAGCGGGGCAAGGTGCTCGGCTATAAGAATCTGGAGACGCTGCGGAGGACGCTCAGGCCGATCCTCCTCCGCCGCACGCGGGCCTCGGTCATGCAGGATCTGCCTCCCCGGTCGACGGAGATTCTGCGCGTCGCGCCCACCGACGAGCAGCTTGAGCTTCACAACCAGCACAAGAAGATCATCCGCAAGCTGGTCAACAAGAAGTACATCACCGAGATGGATCTCCTCCGGCTGCAGAAGGCCTTGCTGATGTGCCGTATGGCGGCCGACAGCACGTTCCTGGTGGACAAGGAGGCCCCGGGCTACTCCAGCAAGCTGGAGGCGCTCGACGATCTGCTCGGCGATCTGCTGCAAGAGGAGGATCGGAAGATCGTCCTCTTCTCGGAATGGACGACCATGTTGAACCTCATCGAGCCGACGCTCGAGAAGCACGGCGAACGCTATGTTCGCCTGGACGGTTCGGTACCGCAAAAGAAGCGGCAGCAACTCGTCCACGACTTCCAGACCGATCCGCGCTGCAAGCTCTTCATCACGACCAACGCCGGCGCCACGGGTCTGAATCTGCAGGCCGCGAATACCGTCGTCAACGTGGATTTGCCGTGGAACCCCGCCGTGCTGGAGCAGCGCATCGGACGCGCGCATCGGATGGGCCAGAAGCGGCAGGTCCAGGTCTACGTCCTGGTGACCGAGGAGACGATCGAGGAGAACCTTCTCGAGACGCTCTCAGCCAAGCATGAGTTGGCCCAGGCCGCCCTGGATCCCGATAGCGATGTGGACTCGGTGGATCTTGCCGGTGGGATGGAAGCGCTCAAGCGCCGATTGGAGGTGCTCCTGGGCGCCAAGCCGGAGGCCCCTCTGGACGAGAGCGAGAAGACCAAGCAGGTCGAGCAGGCCGAGCGACTGGCCCAACGGGAGAAGGTCGCGGTGGCCGGTGGCCAGCTCCTCAGCGCGGCGTTCTCGTTCCTCGGCGAGCTGATTCCCCAGCAAGAGTCGACGCCGGTGTCCCAACAGACGGCGCAAGCCATCAAGGACCGACTGGCCGACTGCCTGGAGACCGACGAGCAAGGGCGCCCCACGCTGACGGTGACGCTCCCCGACACGTCCGCGCTCGACCATGTGGCCGAGTCGCTGGCCCGGCTGCTCGCCGCGAGGGAATAGGCGGATCCCGAGATGAAACGGCCACACCGCGCGAAGGAAGGGTCCCATCCCGCGAGGTGAGGGTCCCATCCTGTAAGGGAAGGCCCACGCCGCGCGATGGGGTAGTCGCATCCGAATCCCGAGGCTGGCGCTTGTCCCGACCGTCTGGGGGAATCTACGCATGCCTGTTCCGACGGCATAGTGCCAGTTTGTGCTTCACTCATGTCACCTATATAGGTGAGTCACCGCAGCGAATTCCCGGGATGCGGGGTTGCGTGAGGCCTTGCTTATTGACTTTCCGGCAGTGGTTTGCGATTTACGCCATGCACCTCTATGGCACGATGCTATGGCAGTGAAGACGCATTTCTTCGAGAAAATCCAGAAAACGATTTGCCGCCGATTGCGTTACGTTCCATAATGAGAGTGAATCTTCCGCCAGTTCAAGACACGCCCGTCACTGCGTGTTCATTGCCGGAGGAGGGACAGCGTCCACAGTATGTAACGCATTCCGGCCTGACGTCTGCTGGGAAAGGACGCATTTCCAGCAAGCAATTCGTCGTCTAATTGGGCACTTTGTGGGCTCTGCGGTCACCGTGTGATCGTGGATGGCGCCCCCGGTCTATAGGCGCTCTTCAGGCAAGAGAGCGTCGGCGGTTGGGGTGCGCGGTGGGTTGGCGTGGTGTGCGTGCGTCCACAGTGCAGGCCGCTGCCATGCCCCCCTGCGGTGAGTGGATGGCGGTAGATGGAGGCTGCGATGAAGAGGCAGTGCATGGTCAAAGGTATTGCCGTTCGGGCTCGGCTGTCCATCGGGTTGGGCTTGGCCGTGTTGGGGGTGGGTATGGTCGCGAGCAGGTCGGATGTCGGTGACATCGGCTCGAGCGATACGGCGGAGATCGCCAGCGTCTTTACAGAGGACGCAGTCCCTGTTACGCGTGGCAGTCACGTCGGCGTTGAAGGGTCTGGTGAGTCTCCCGGCGCCATACGCGCCGCACCGTTGATCGATGGCTTGGTTGCCGGCGTGCTGGGGGCCGCTTCTCCGTCGCGGGTCGAAAGGCGCGAACGCAGCCGTCGCTTCCGGCACGAGCCTCGGATCAGGCGACCCGCTGTGGATCGCCCGGCTGGCGAGAATGGTGCAGACCCGGAGCGAAGAGAGCCTGTCGCGCGGCGTCGAAGGATTCGTTGGCGGTCGGGAGAGGTAACCCCCGAGCCGAAGGTACGCGCCGATCTGTATGAGCGCTTGCGGGCTCAAGAGGGCCGGCATGCGGTCGTGCACCTCGAGGAGATCCCGACTGCCGAGGAGCGGGCTGCTCTGGGATCATCCGGCGTCAAGCTGCTCCGGTATCTGGGCGGCAACGCGTACTTCGCGAAGATCGAAGGCGGCGAGGAGGCCGAGGCGACGTCGGCCTCCGTGGCCGTGGCCGAGGCTTCGGGTGTTCTCGACATCCAGTCGGTGGAGACGGAGCATAAGCTTCATCCGATGTTGCTTCGCGGCGAGGTGCCGGAGCATGCACGTTTCAAGGCAGGCGCGAAGAACGGCAAGCTTCTGAAGCGCTATGCGGAATACCGCAAATCGCGACGGAAGCACCATGCTTTGTCCGAGGCTTCCTCACAGGGAAGCGGTGCCAGCAGCTCTGTGGCGGATGATGGCGCACCCAGCGCTTCTTCCGATGGAGTCGCCGAAGACGACGCGGCCGATGAAGTCGGCGACGGCGAGGTAGATACGGTTGCCGTGTACATCCTCTTCCACTCCGACGTCGCGCTCGACACCGAAGCCGCGGAGGCCGTATCTCGACACGGCGGCGTACTTCGTAGCCCGATCCGAACGATTAACGCGGCCGTGGTTTGGGTTCCACGTGCGAACATCGAAGCTCTCGCGGCTGAAGACGCCGTTCAATGGATCGAGCCGCCGCTGCCTACTCTGCGGAAGGCCAATCATTGGAGTCGCATCCGCACACAGGCTGAGATCGTTCAGGCCGCTCCCTACAATCTCGACGGATCCGGTGTAAAGGTCATGGTGTACGACGATGGCCTGCCTTGGCCCAATCACCCTGACTTCGGGGATCGGGTTCACATCCACGACCGGCAGGGGCCAACTGAGCCAAGTGAGCACCCGACTCATATCTGCGGATCCATTGGGGGAGATGGTTTCCTCAGCGGCGATCCCAATGTGAACCCCGACCCGAATCGGGACTTCCGCGGTGTCGCCCCAGGAGTGGTCATGGAGTGCTATGCTGCTCAGCCGGGCATACCCGGCTATCCGGGGTTCTTGCACGCGGATCCCGGAGATCTGGAAGAGGCGTATGATGATGCCATCAACGTTGAGGGGGTGGAGATCATCAACAACTCAATCGTGTGTGAGGTCGCACCTCGGTTCTTCCCATGTGAATGGGAAGGGAACTATGGGCTCACGTGCATGCTGATTGATGGTATCGTTCACGGTAGCCTCGGTGCACCTGCAAGGGTGGTATGGGCCAACGGGAACGAGCGAGATAGAGAAGGAGATCCTCTAACGAAGGATGACGGCCACTGCGGAGCAGAGTATCATACAACGCCGCCCCCGGCTACAGCCAAGAACGTCATCAGCGTGGGAGCCGGATTCTCCGAACCGAACGCCCTACCCGGCATACCGCTTTTCGAAGCCGCATTCTTCTCCAGCCGTGGACCCACCGATGATGGGAGGATCAAGCCAGAGATTTGTGCACCGGGTTCCAATGCGTCTTGCTTTGCGTATCCCACATTCCACATCTTCTCAACGTCCTTCGATTATCCTGCGGAGTATGTTCCACACTACTACGGGACTTCCTCAGCCGCAGCATTCGTTAGCGGCCTGTGCGCATTGATACTGCAGGACTTCAAGGCGCAGTTCCCTGCATCACCCCTTCCCTTGAACTCCACGCTCAAGGTGCTTCTGGTTCACACGGCAGCGGATTACGGTACTACGGGGCCAGATTTCGCGGAGGGTTACGGGTTCGTGCTGGTGAAGGAGGCAATCGACCTAATGCGTTCCGGCAGCTTCCTCGAGGCTGAGGTTGACCAGGGCCAAGAGGTCATCTTCTACGTGAACGTTCCCAGCGACGCCAACTTGCTGAAGGCCACCTTGGCTTGGGACGACGTACCTGGTGCGGTTAACGCTTCGCAGGAACTCGTCAACGATTTGGATCTCACTGCGATTGCCCCAGACGGCACTACCTACTATCCCTGGACGCTCGATCCGAATTCCCCCAACGCCCCTGCCGTCCGAACTGCCGCCGACCATATCAACAACCTTGAGCAGGTTCTCGTGGACAATCCCGACGACGGTCTCTGGACCGTGAAGATTGCTGGATACTCAGTTCCCGACGGTCCGCAGTGCTTCTCCATTGCCTTCACGCCTGAGTACGGACCGTGCTCATCGTCCGGACAGCTTGTCCTTGACGCAGAGTCCTACGGCTGTAGCTCTACGGTGGGTGTTGCCGTGATTGACTGCGACAAGGACATCGACGCGCAGGTGGCGGATTCCTTCTCTGTGTCTCTGTATTCGAGCACGGAACCAAACGGAGAAGACGTTCTTGTCACGGAAACAGGTGAAAGCTCTGGGAGGTTTCAGGGAACGGTGAGCATCGGGACAACCGACGCTCCCGGTCTACTGCACGTAGTCCCCGGGGACGTCGTCATAGGAGTATACGAGGACACAGAAGACGCGAATGGGCTTCCCGCGGTCGTACAGGATACCGCCGAGGTGGATTGCGAAAGCCCCGTAATCTCGAATGTAGCGGTAGAAGTGAGAGACTACGCGACAGCGATCGTGACCTTCGACACCGATGTCCCTGCCGTGGGTACAATCCATCACGGAACGTCCTGCGAGGAACTAAGCCAGACAGTGAACGGACTGTACCGGGACCTATCCCATCGAGTTGAGATCCCTAAGGTGGAGCCAAACTGCACACATTTCTTCCGTGTCGAGGTTGTGGACGATGCAGGAAGCACTACGGTCGACTCCAACGGAGGCGCTTGCCATACGTTCGAGACACTTCCCGTCCGAGGTGACTACTTCACCGAATGGTTCAGGGACTACCAAGGATATGGAGACACTGAGTTGGGCGGTTACTCGATTTTATTTACTCCTGACGGATCCCAGGCGTTCTACAGAGCATGTGTAGACTTCATCGATGAGTTGCCCACGGATCCAAACTGGGGGCAGTGGCTGCCTCCCTATGACAACTTCTCGGCAACAATCTTCTTGGACTTCGCCAAGGTCTGGTTTTACGGGAACTGAGTCTCTAGCTAACTCCGGTTACTAGCTCCTTGCGGGTCATGGCTTTTC
>CAZKCX010000292.1:0-8209 GCA_964550865.1 uncultured Planctomycetales bacterium | reverse complement strand
CCATTTCCGGGCCGGTCTCGACGATGAAGCCCATGCGCTCGAAGACGTCGGCCACGTCCCACCCGACGGCGGTGACGGGGTGGACGCCGCCCCGGGGACGTACCGGCGCGGGCAGCGTGGGATCGTACGCGGCCGCCTGCTCGCGCTCGGCGTCGGCGGCGCGGGCGGCACCTTCCTGCCGGAGGGTCTCGAACATCTCCTTGAGGAGGTCTTTCGCGTCGTTGGCGAGTCGGCCCACCTCGGCTCGCTGATCCGGCGGGAGCTTGCCGACAGAGCGGACGATCTGCGTCAGGCTGCCCTTCTTTCCTAGAAACCGCGATTCGACCTGTCGGAGGGCCTCGATGCCCTGCGCGGCGGCCTCGTCGGCGGCGGCCTTCGCGTCTTCTCGAATCTGTTTGAGCTGCTCTTCCACTTCGTTCATGGCTTCGACCTTGCGTTGGGTACCGGGCGACGGACGTCGGACAAAAAAACCGCCCCGAGATGCGTGTTCGGCGTCTCGAGGCGGTTGATGTTTCCTACGCGGGGTTCCGGTGGTGCCGGGCCTCAAGACGCGATCTGCGTAAACGTAAACCGCCCGCTAAAGAACTTCGAGATGAGGCAGGTTTCGCTTCGCATCGTTGAGGAGTCCCTTGGCAACCCGATGTCACGCCCACGCGGGCGCTGGATAGTCACCTTATCGACCATTCATGAGGGTGTCAACAGCGTTTGATCGCTCGCCACCGGCCCACCAGCGGGTGCGGGCAATTCTGACATCTGACTGCGATGGCCGGTGATCGACACTGCCCTCAAGCAGCTTTTCGAAGCGAAGATGGGCGCCGACCCCTGCGCGGGGACACCGGGAGCGCGAGTCTCGTCAGGGCCGGAGGCCCGGTGGAACATAGCCCAGGGCGATGCGAAGCGAGCCCTGGGAAACGAGGCGATGGGGTTCGATAGCCCTCGAAGAGGGCGACGGAATGCTCTCACCGCAGCACACAGCCGTCAATCCACCCGATCCCCATGTGTCGAGGTGTCAAAGAGTATCCGCGCCCCCCACCGGCCGGACGCCGAGTTTCGCAAGCATCTTGCCGCCGGATCATCCAACGCTCCGGGGCGCCGTCAAACACGTTATTGAGGCCGTTCGGCCGCAACGGTAGCATCCAAGGGTCGAGAGGGATCCGATCATGACACGAACGACGAGCAAGGTTGCCCGATTGCTCATCCTCTTCTCTCTGGTCATTCTGGGAGCCGACGCAGAGAGCCCCTCCCCCGCAACGTCCCCGACCACGACCGCCGTTTCCGTGGAATCCAAGAGTCAGTTGCAGGCGCGGCTTGCCGAGGCCGAGGCGGCGCTGAACGAGCGTGGACCGGCGATCCAGAAACGACTCGGGTCGGTCACCAAGGCCCTGCAAGCGCTCGACGAGCGACGCGACGCGATGCCCGCATCGGAGTTCACCGAGCGGCGCGAGAAGCTGGTGGCCGAGCAGTCCGCATTGCGGAAGACCCTCACCTTCTTGGAGGCGGCGAAGACGTCGTGGCAAGCCGCCCTGGACGCCCAGGAGAGCGCATCCGGATTCGCCCAGGAGCGAGAGCAGCTCCAAACGGGTACGAAGGGCAAGCAAACCGAGTATGTGGACGCCGACGTCAAGGCCCTGCAGACGCAGCTCCATCAGGTACAAAGCGCGCGGAGTTCGCTGGACGACGCGCAAGAGGTTCGAGCCAAGCGACTGGCCGCGCTCGAGCGGGAACTGGAGAAGGCAGACGGTAACACGCGCTCGCTCCTAGAGACGGAGCGGGCCGCCCTTCAGGGCGAATCCGAAGCGGTTCGTCTGAAGCGCGCGGCGTTGGACCTCGAGGAGGAGGCCCTCCGCGCGAAGCTGCAACTCACCGGCAGGGCCGTCGGTCGGCTGGCTTCCACGCCGCCGACCACGACCACCACCGCGCCCACGCCGAGGGAGCAGGAGGCCGAGGCGCGGATCAAGAAGGAGGTTGCCGAGCGGATCCAGGCCGAGGCTCGCGACCGCCTCGAGCGCATACAAGCGGAGCTCCGACGAATCCAAGAGCAGCTCAAGCAGGCGACGGCCGGCAGTCCGGAGGGCAAGCAGCTCGAGACCGACCGCGAGTACTGGCACCGGGTCGAGGCCTACGAGAAGCGGAGACTCGAACAGGCCGAGCTCACCCAGATCGCCGCGAACGAGAAGCAGGGCATCGCACAGCTGCTCGAGCGCCGCGAGGCCACACGCAAGCAGCTCGAGCAACTGCGAGAGACGCGTCGTTGGATGTCCGAGGCCGAACGGAAGAGCCAGCAGCAGAAGTTCCTGGACGAAGCCGAGGCGGCCGCCGAACGGGCCGCCGAGCTGCGCGATCGTGCCAAGGCCGAGGAGGCCAAGATTTCCCCGCTGCGCAAGCTGCTCGTGAGCATCGATGCGATGCAGCACGCCCTGTACGAGCGGATGCGGAAGGCCCAAACGGACGAGGCCAGCCGACGCCTGTCCGACCATTACCGTCGCATGGAGCGCCACCTGGACATCGAGCGCCAGCAGATCGACCTGATGATCACGACGATGGAGAACATCACGTTCGCCATCACGCGGCGGGCGACGCTCGAGCGGGAGCTGGCCGAGCTATATCAGGAATGCGCTACGGTACTTGTTCCGCCGGAGAAGACGTTCTGGCAGCGAAACGAGAAGACGATCAACGCCGTTCGCATCGCCATCTTCGTCTTCCTGATGACCTACGCGGTGAAGGTCTTCGTCTGGTTGTTCCGCCATGCGGTCGCCGCCGTCAGCCGTTGGATCCCCTCCGCCGGCGGCCGTGGTTCGGTCAAGCGGGTCGGCACGCTCGTCAGCTTCGCCGGCAGCATCGTCAAGCTGTTCGTGTGGGTCTTCGGGCTGATCACGATCCTCAACGAGTTCGGCATCGACTACGCCAAGAGCACGGGCGCGATCGGCCTGATCGGCCTGATCATGGCGGGCATGTTCCAGCAGCTTGTCGTCGATTTCGTGAAGGGCTTGGACATCATTGCCGGGGGGCACTACAACGTCGGCGATTTCGTGGAGGTGGACGGCAAGTACGGGCACGTGATCGACTTCAACGTGAAGTACACGGCCCTTCGCACGCTTTCCGGCCAAGAGGTGCACATCCCGAACAGCCGTTGCGTTCCGTCGCGACGCTTTCCGGACGGCTTCGTCAACAACTACGTCGATGTGACGCTGGCCTCGCGAACCGATGAAGACCGCGCGCGGCAGGTCATCGCACCCCACTGCGCCGACCTCAATCATCGTATTGAACCGATGCGCGATACGCCCGGGCTGGTGGTCTGTTTCGATTCACCGGGCGATCGCGTCGTGCTCCGCTATCGCGTCCGCGTCCTGCCCGGTTGCGACTGGGTCGTTACGGAACGCTTCATCCCGACCATCAAGCAGGCGTTGGCCGATGCCGGCATCGAGCTGGCAGGGGAGCCGACGTTCTTCTTCATCAATCGGCTGGACACGTTCCGGAAGCTCTTCAGCCGGCAACTCAGCGAAGAGGAGATCGCCCGGCAACTCAGTGAGGAAGAGCGAATTCGCCAGCTCCGTAACGCCGAGCGGGGGCCCTCGGCCGACGATTCCGCCGCGCGACAACCGGGCGAGCCGCCGGTGGAGGTGGAAAGGGGAAAAGATCAGGGGGATTCAACGTAGTGCCCTGTCGCTCGTCAGCTGATGGGTGGGTGGCCCATGGCTTTCGCCGTGGGCGTCCATCGCTCGCGCGATGGGGACGCGAACTGGCTGCCAATTCGTGTTCTCCACCTCTGAAGAGGTGGGCCACCCATCGGCTGGACGCCCATCGAATGAGTTGCGACACAACAGAAGCCTGCGCGGATGCCTGCGTGGCCCACCGACTCTTGCCTCTCGAGTCCAGGCGCTTCTGCAAACGGCCTGGCGTCGGGGCCGATGCCTACGTCCGCCACGGGAAGTGTTCCTTGTGGTGGCGGTAATAGACACCGATCATGCGCATCGCGACGATCCAGCCGTACACCCCCGCGACGGCGCCGATGCCGGTGGAGACCACCTGGAGCATCGGCGGGACCTTCTGATCGAAGGCCCGGAGCAGAAGCCCGTCAAATCCTGCCGCCATCCCGTACGCGATGAGACCGGCGACCACCACCATCACGCAGACCGCCAGGTACGGTCCCGGCGTGGAGGCCATTCCCTTCAAGAGCGCGGGAAGCGATCGGATCGGAAGCTGCTCACCGATCGCCGTCCCCACGATCAGAAGGGGCCACAGGAGCAAGCCCACAATCGCCGTCGGGAGGAGAACGTGCCACGGGATCGCCGTCTCCGTGCTCGTGGCGAGGGCCAGCGCGAGCGTGGTGGGAGCCAGGCCGACGATGCAGCACAAGAAGAACCGCAGACCGGGCACGAAGATATCGTCGATCGGATCCGCCAGGTTCGAAGCGGATACCTCGTCGTCCCCCTGGGCCGTTTCGACCACGACATTCAGGTAGAACGCGCCCAGCCAGAGCAGGAAGAACGGCCACGCTCCCCAAGCCAGCAGACAGACAAACGGCAGGCTGCCCAGGGCGAGAAGCCCCCAGTGGATTCCGACGATGATCGCGTACGGCGCGACGTTGGAGCTGCGCCGGAGGAAGCCGAAGCTCCAGGCCAGGTCTTCCCAGAACGACCGGGCGAGAGCCTGGTCATCGGATCCGCGTCGGGTCTGACCGGGTGCGTCGAAGCCGGCTCGATAGGCCATGATCGTGCCGTTCGGCCCGACGCCGACGTCCGGGATCCGCGAGGTGTCGGCCTTCGCGTGCGGACTGGACTCGATCTCCGCCAACGCGTAGGCGTCGGGATGGTGAGACTCCGGGACGCGGAAGATCAGCCCGCACGACCTGCATCGCGCCCGTCGTCCCGCGGCCGTATCCGGAAGTCTGATGATGGCCCCACATGCGCATTCGTGTTCGATAAACATCGGCTCACCCTGCCTTCCTCGAAGCACCGCGCCTCTCACGAGTAACTATGTCACCGAGACTCCGGGCGGGCCATTATGAGAAGGGGGCGAATTCGTAACGACTACTAACTCCTTATAGACAGAAGCGTTGGGAATGCGTGTCCCCTGCTGGAATTTGAGGGGATCACGCCGGCCGGGCTATGCCGTACGTGCCCATGCCGTCTCGATCGTGCTTTATCGGCCCCTTCTCGCAGGATAGAATGCCGCGGCAGTGGAGCGTGGCAGGCCGAGACCTCCGAACGCGGAAGGCCAAGGCAGCGCTGCCCATCGATGGAGAAACGAAGGAGCGAGCATGGCACGAAGACGACAGATTTCGCGACGTGGTTTCCTGAAGGCCTCGGGTGGGACGGCGGCGGCCTTCGCCTGTCCGTACGTCATCACCAGCACGGCGCTGAGCAACGTGGAGAAGCGTCCGGCCAGCAACCGCATTACGATCGGCATCGTGGGGGCGGGCGGTATGGCCAATCACCATCTGGGTTGGTTGATCCAGAGCAAGCGAGCGCAGGTCGTGGCCGTCTGCGACGTCGATGCGACGCACCGAAACAACACGGCCGGCCGCATCCCCGGCGGCGCGGCGAAGTTCAATGCGTTCGAGGAGCTGCTCGCGCGTTCGGACATCGACGCCGTCTTCTGTGCCACGCCGGACCATTGGCACGCGCTTGTGGGCATCGCGGCGTGCAAGGCGGGCAAGGACGTCTACTGCGAGAAGCCGCTGACGCTGACCACCTACGAAGGCCGGGCGCTCGTGGACGCCGTTCGCCGCTATGGGCGCGTCTTTCAGGTCGGCAGCCAGCAGCGGTCGGATCAGCGGTTCCGTCACGCGTGCATGCTCGCCCGCAACGGCCGGCTCGGCCAGATCCGAGAGGTTCGGACGGGACTCCCGGCCGGTCCCTCCGGCGGGGGGTGGCGAGATGACGTGCCCGTGCCCGAGCACCTGGACTGGGATCGCTGGCTGGGGCCGGCCCCGAAGGTCCCCTATACCCCCGTCCGATGCCACGGGACCTTCCGCTGGTTCTTCGACTACTCCGGCGGACAGATGACCGACTGGGGCGCCCATCACAACGACATCGCCCAGTGGGGCCTGGGAATGAGCCACACCGGGCCGGTGCACATCGATGGAAAGGGGACGTTCCCCACGGACGGGCTCTACCAGACGGCCATCCACTACGATGTGATCTACACGTACGCGAACGGCATCCGGCTGCATTGTTCGAGCCGGGGCCCGCACGGGACGAAGTTCATCGGGACCAAGGGCTGGGTCCACGTCGACCGTGGCTTCATCCAGGCGGATCCGCCGTCGCTGCTGCATGAGAAGTTCGGGCCCGACGAGATCCACCTCTACAAGAGCCTCAAGCACGGCGACAACTGGATCGCACACAAGATCAACTGGCTGGATTGCATTGAGTCGCGCCGGCGGCCTATTGCAGACGTCGAGATCGGTCATCGCACGATTACGATGTCGCACCTGGGCGTGGCGTCGATGCGATTGGGGCGCCCGATCCGTTGGGATCCGGAGAAGGAAGAGGTCATCGGGGATACCGAGATGGCCGAGTTCCTTCGCAAGCCCATGCGGGCGCCATGGAGCGTTTGAGCCGGACGGGGGCGGCGGGTGTTTCCCTTGCCGCTCACGCCTTGAACGCGCCGGAGGCGACGCCCTCGATGAAGGGTCGCGTCGCGTAGATGAACAGCAGCAGCAGGGGGACGCTGCTGATCATGTAGGCCGCGAACATCGTGCCGTAGTTCGCCCCGCCCGAGGTGTTGAACATCACGAACAGGCCCGAGGCGACGACGTGGTAGTTCTCGTCGGTGTTGACGATGAACGGCCAGAGGAAGTTGTTCCACGAGGCCAGGATGTTCATGATCACCACGACGGCGAGCACGGGCTTCGTGAGCGGCAGGACGACGCTCAGGTAGAGCCGCGTGTGTCCCGCCCCGTCGATGCGGGCCGCCTCGAACAGCTCCTCGGGCAGGCCGTCGAAGAAGCTCTTGAAGACGAACGTCGCGAAGACTTGACCGCCCGCCACGTACGGCAGGATCAGCGCCCAGTGCGTGTTGAGCAGGTCCATGGCCTTGATCAGCAGGAAGAGCGGCACGAGGGTCAGCACGGCCGGGAACATCATCGTCGAGATGATGTACACGAAGATGACGTTCGAGCCGGTGAAGCGATACCGCGAGAGGACATAGGCGGAGATCGAGCCGAGCAGGACGACGCCGGCGGCGGTCACCAGACAGACGAAGAAGGAATTGAGCATGTAGCCCCGCAGCTCATCCCAGGCGAGGCGATACCCCTTGAACGCCCGCTCGGACGCATAGCCCAGCGCCTTGGTCGGCGGGGCGGTCTTCAGCTCGTCTTCGCCGTCCACGACCGTCATCGGCTCCTCGTTGCCGCTGGCCATTCGCTTGACGGCGACGCCCATGTCCTTGAGGGCCCGGGGCACGCCGAAGAAGGAGTGGAAGATCTCACTGTTCGTGCGGAAGGAGTTGTTCAGCACAAAGACGAAGGGCAGCAGCGACATCGTCGCGAAGACGAGGATGAACGCGTGGAGGATCAGCTCTCGTTTGAGGCCTCGCTTCATACGTGCTGCTCCGTGAGCTCCTCGGCCGACTTGAAGTATCGCAGGTTCAGCAAGGTCAGGCCGAGGATAAGCAGGAAAAGGACGACGCCGATCGCGCAGGCGTAGCCCATCCGCTGGAAGCTGAACGCGTTGAAGTACATCCATAGGCCGGGGACCATGGTCTCGAAGCCCGGACCGCCGCGCGTCAGCACGAAGATGTTCTCGAATCCCTGCACGCCCATGATTACCGTGAGCACGAGGATCAGCTTGAGCTGGCTCAGAACCAGCGGAATGTCGATCAGAAAGAACTTCCTCACGCCGGTGCAGCCCTCCAGCGTGGCCGCCTCGTTGACGCTGGTCGGGATGGCCGATAGCCCCGCGTAGTAGATTAAGACCTCGAACCCGCCGACGAAGGGGAAGCCGACCATGGCTACGGCGATCAGGGCCGTAGCCGGGTCGGTCAGCCATACCGTGGCATGTTCCTCCAGGCCGCAGACGCGAAGCAGCTCGTTGATCAGACCGGTGTCCGCGTAGATGAGGCCGCGCCAGATCAGCTGGATCGCAATGATCGGCACGACGATGGGCACGAGAAAGACGATGCGATAGACGTAGCGCGCCCGATCGCTCGACAGGGAGTGGATCGCCTTGGCCACGACCAACGGCAGCGTCAGGCGCATGGCCACCGC
>CAZKCX010000291.1:0-8234 GCA_964550865.1 uncultured Planctomycetales bacterium | reverse complement strand
TGATGGGTGGGTGGCCCATGGCTTTAGCCGTGGGGGTCCATCGCTCGCGCGATGGCGACGCGAATTCGCTGCCAGTTCGTGTCCCCCACCTCTGCCTCGGCCCCGCTCGGCACAAGTGAAGAGGTAGGGCACCCATCAGCTGGACGCCCATCGAATGCGTTGCGACACAAAACTAGGCAGACGCCCGCCCGCTTCCACGAAAAAAACTCGCCATCGGCGCAGGTTGGGGCTTGTCGGCCAAACCTTCGAATCTGTAGAATAGCTGATGAGGTGGGAATCCGATACGGAGGTCGTCGCTGGGTTCTCTACGCAGTTGGCGAACAAGAGGTAACGATCTAAACCTTCCCCAGGGGCGGCGCGAACGGATTCGCCACAATGCCCGCCTTAGATGTCCTTGTAAGCCATTATCATCTTTCCGTGATTGGAGGGCACCCCAATGGGAACCCAATCAAGACGATTGTGTCTGGTGCTGATCGTAGCGGGGGTCTGCATCCTACCGGCCGGCTTCACGTGCCTGTCGATCCGCTACGGCTTGGGGACGCTCGGCGGGAGCGCGAGCATCCCCGCGGCCGTGAGTGAGGACCGGATCGTGGTCGGCGGGGCGGAGACGGCCGACGGGAAGTGGCATGCGTTCCTCTGGTCTGAAGGGGCCATGACCGACCTTGGGACGCTCGGCGGCAACGAGAGCGAGGCCCACGCGGTCAGTGATGGGCAAGAGCTGTACGTCGTCGGGACGTCGCAGATGCCGGATCCGTGTGATCCGTGTGTCATCCTGGAGCGCGGTTTTCTCTGGCACAACGGGACGATGACCGAGGTAGGCACGCTGGGCGGTTGCGCGAGTGACGCCTGGGGCGTCTCCGACAGCGGCGTCGTTGTGGGCGCCTCCCTGACGGCGGAAGACGACTGGCACGCCTTCCGCTGGGAGGCGGGCACGATGACGGATCTCGGCACGCTCGGCGGCGACCATAGTTGCGCACTCGACATCAACAACGCCGGGAAGATCGTCGGCTGGTCCATGGCCCCAGGCACGCCGGTCGACGCCAATGACACCGACCCGCCGCCGGTGCGGAGGGCGTTCCTCTGGACCGCCGGCTCGGGCATGACCGATCTCGGGACGCTGGGCGGATTGAACAGCACGGCGATGGCCATCGACGACGACGGGCGCATCATCGGTTGGTCCGACACGTCGTACGGGGAGCGCCACATTGTCCTGTGGGACCCGAACGACGGCATGCAACACATCGGGACTACGGGCGGATGCATGGCGGAGGGTTGGGGGATCAGCGCCGGCGGCATCGTGGGCTGGAGCCTCGACCAAGACGGGCGGATGCACGGGTTCTGGTCCCAGCCGGACCTGATGCTTCGGGAGATCGGCCAGCCGCTCGGCGGTGAGGGGCCGGTCTTCGTCGCGGACATCACCGGCGACGTCGTCGTGGTCGGGTCGGCCAATACGGCAGACGGCGACGAGCAAGCGTATCTTCGGATCGACAAGAGTCCGACGCCGTAGCGAGCAGGACATTGCCATGAACACCTATCGCCTCTGTACAGGGTTACGATTTGTGCATCGCCGTCGCGCGACGAGTCTCGTCCAGACGGTCACGTCGGTTGCGACCATCGTTGGGCTGACGACGACGATCCTCGCGCCGGCGCTGGTGGGCTTGCGGGATCGGAATCGCCAGGCGGTCTGCGCGGCCCGCATCGGGCTGCTGACGAAGGCGATGCTCGTCTACGCGGAGGACTACGATGAGACGCCGCCGTTTCTCGGTCGAGGGCATGAAGACTGCGATGACGGATGGGGGGAAGAGTGGCCGATCGGCTCCGGCACGACCGTGCGCGAGTGGATGTATCTCGAGAACTGGCTGATGCCGGACATGCCGGACTACTGGCTCGAGACCGATCAGGCGAATTGGCCCACGGAGGCGAGGGTCCAGAATGGTTCCCTTTGGACGTACACCGGCTCGGAGACACTGTATCGCTGTCCCGAGTTCGCACGAATCAGCGACCCCGCTAAGACGCAGAACGTCTTCAACTACACCCGAACGGTCTTCGGAAGGAAGCTCTGCTCTGGAGCCTTGGGGGACGACCCGAATGAATATGGCGACGACGGCTTGTCTCCCGGGCCGATCGTGCGGACCTCCGAGGTGTTCGCACCCAGTCGGCTCTACATGATGGTGGACGAGCAGTGGGATCGCCATGTCGCCGGCAACTACAACGACGGCGGTAGCACCCAGATCAGCGGTGGATGGATGGCGGCAGACTGCATGTTTTATGGCGTCGGCAGTGACATTGGCCGGTATCACGGGCGGCCAGTGCGAAGCGCCATTGCGAAGGTCATGGCGGACCTGGGCGTTCCGGCGGCTCGGCAGGGGCACCTGAGCTACTACGACGGCCACGTGGGCCCGCCGCAGGTGGACCCGTGGGTCGGCAAGAGCTTCAGCACGGGCAGTTTGCTTGAGTTCGCCAGCCGGCTCAACTCGAACCCGCAGTTGATGGACGAGTGGGCCACGGTCTTCATCGGACAGCTTTACCCGCAGCGGGGCATCTGCCTGACGTTGGAGGATTGGATTCAGATGTTGCTCTTCTGACGGAAGCCACGTGGCGCTCGATCGCGACCCGTTGCCGGGAAAGACGGTCGGGTTGCCGAGCTTGTCCGCGGTCTTCTCGCTGCTGGATGCGATCGTCGGGCAGCTCTATGCACAGTGGGGAGTATCGCGATGGAACCGCTCCTGTTCTAGTACCGCGTTTCACGAGTTGTGCGATTATGGACAGGACCGCACCCGCCACTATCGCTGCCCGAGCCGCGGCATTCATGCCGCGCGGCCGCGCCGGATGAATCCGGCGGCTCGGGCAGGGAGTCGCGGTACTTCTGAAATGCTGTACTAGGGCAAGCGAATCTACGCGCGGCGAACCGCCACGCCGAATGCACACAGGAGGACGGCACGATGGCCACCCGAACAAGGCGAGGCACCAGTTTGGTCCAGGCCGTAACGTCGGTCGCGACGATGGTCGGGCTGACGGCGACGATCCTCGTGCCCGGGCTGATCGGGCTGCGAGACCGCAACCGCCAGGCCGTGTGCACGGCACGGATCGGCCAGCTCACCAAGGCGCTGCTCGTCTATGCGCAGGATTTCGACGAGACGCCGCCGTTCCTGGGCCTGGGTTGGGAAGACATCCACTATCCCGAGGAGCCAAGCCAGAGCATGGGAAGCACGGCCGGTGCGCCGGGAGACATTTCCAGCAAGAGCGAATGGGGCTGGGCGGTCGCGGAGAGCTGGATCTCCGCCAATCCCGAGCAACTCTGGAACGCGACCATCCCCGAGGCCAACTGGCCGGACATCGGCGCCGGGGTAACGACGGGGCTCCTGTTCCCGTACGCCAACTACGAGAGACTCTACCGGTGTCCGGAGTTCGAACGGATCCCCGGCAAGAGCCAGAGCGCCTTCAACTACACGCGCTCCATGCTCGGTCGGAAGTGGATCCTCGGCGGTTCCCTCGCCGGTCCCCCAGAACCCGGTTATTGGGGTGCGAGCGACTTCGGAGCGGTCGGGCCGATCATGCGAACCAGCGAGATCCACGCCCCCGGCCGGGCGTCCATCCTGCACGACGAGTGGTGGGAGCGGCACGTCGGCGCCCCCTATGACGAGCACGTTCCGCCACGGGATTCAGCAATCAGCGGTGGTTGGATGGCCGTCGACCCCATACATTTCCCTCTGGGAGACGAACTGGGCCAGTATCATGGGTGCCCGGTCCCGAACGAGTACTTCCCACGAAACGACCCCCCTGCGCGTGATCCTGAGTTGATCCAACAGGGCTCGGTCTCGTTCTATGATGGTCACGTCGACCTGCAACGGCAATGGTGGGCGGGCATAAGCAGCACCAGCGCAAGCATGCTGTTCAACTCGATGAACGATGCGCTTCTCCCGAAGATGCAGGAGCTGATCTACGCGACCCGAGGCGTAGAGCTGGTCGTTGGCGAGCCCTGACCTCTCCTCCTCCTTTCGCCGCGGGGCGGGACGCGTTTGCAGTACCCCCAACGGATATCCGGCGCGTCTTGCCCGCGCGGCAGGGGGTTCGTATACTCGTGGCTGTCGCGTCTCGCGCCCGGATGGCATCGATCATCGGGCGGACAGCGAGGCGCCCGGTGAGCCATGCGGATCGCACGAGACATCCCGACCCCCTCCAACCCCCCGGGGACGCGGTCCACGCATCGTCTCGACGCTAATCCCAACTAACGCAACCGTTGACGGTTGCAGGAAGTGACGCCAAAATCGGCGTTCGCGCTTGGTGTCGATTTCGGCACGCAGAGGGTGAGTCTGTTCAAGGAGAGAATCGTGGCCGTCCCCTACCACCAACGAACGCACACGTGTGGCCAACTCCGGGCCGCCGACGAAGGCGCCGAGGTCGTCCTCGCCGGTTGGGTCAACAGCTACCGCGATCACGGCGGCATGGTCTTCATCGACCTCCGCGACCATCACGGCCTGACGCAGGTCAAGTTCAATCCGGAGACCGATCCGAAGGCGCACCAGACCGCGCGGGGTCTGCGCAACGAGGACTGCATCGCCATCCGCGGCGACGTCGCCCTGCGCGGGGAGAACATCAACCCGAAGCTGCCGACGGGCGAGATCGAGGTGAACGGCCGCGAGGTCGACCTGCTGAACAAGTCCGAGACACCGGTCTTTCCGATCGAGGACAACGTCGAGGCCGGCGAGGAGGTTCGCCTGCGCTACCGCTTCCTCGACCTGCGTCGCAACCCGGTCCAGCGGGCGATGCGGATGCGGCATCGCATCACGAAGGCCGTCCGCGACTTCTTCGACCGCGAGGGGTTCGTCGAGGTCGAGACGCCCTTCCTGACCAAGAGCACACCGGAAGGCGCGCGGGACTATCTCGTCCCGTCGCGCGTGCAGCAGGGCAGCTTCTACGCGTTGCCGCAATCGCCGCAGCTCTTCAAGCAGCTCCTGATGATGGGCGGGATGGACCGCTACGTGCAGATCGTGCGGTGCTTTCGCGACGAGGACCTCCGCGCCGACCGCCAGCCGGAATTCACACAGGTGGACGTGGAAATGGCTTTCGTGCAGGAGGAGAACGTCCTCGACGTCACCGAGCGTGCGATGGCGCAGGTGATGAAGGAGGCGCTCGACATCGACGTGCCGTTGCCCATGCCGCGGATGAGCTATGAGGAGGCGATGCGGAACTACGGCATCGATCGGCCGGACACGCGGTTCGAGATGAAGCTCATCGACGTCACCGAGATCGCCCGCAAGATGGACTTCAACGTCTTCAAGGGCGCGATCGAGAAGGGCGGCGTCGTGCGGTGCCTCGTGTGCCCCGGCGGCGGGGAGATGACCCGCAAGGAGACCGACGGGCTGACCGAGGAGATCAAGGGCATCGGCGCCGGCGGCATGCCGGTGACGAAGGTCATCGCCGGCGACGCCAAGCCCGCGCTGCAGACGGGCATCGCGAAGTTCTTCGAGGGCGAGTTGGCCGACGAGCTGATCGCCACGACCGGCGCGAAGGTCGGCGATGCGATCTTCTTCTCGGCCGATACGCACTCAAACGTCTGCAAGTACCTCGCGTGGCTGCGGACCGTGCTGGCCGAACGGCGCGGCATGATCCCCGAGAACCGGTTCAACTTCTGTTGGGTGATCGACTTTCCGCTGTTCGAGTTCAGCGAGGAGGACGGACGGTGGTACAGCACGCACCACCCGTTCACGGCCCCGCGGGCCGAGGACCTCGACAAGTTCGACAGCGGCGACCTGGGCAATATCCGCGCGCAGGCGTACGACATCGTGCTGAACGGGATCGAGGTCGCGGGCGGGAGCATTCGTATCCACAGCCGCGACGTGCAGCAGAAGGTCTTCCGCGCGCTCGGCATCGACGAGGCCGAGGCGAGCGCCAAGTTCGAGCATTTGCTCAACGCCCTGAAGTACGGCGCGCCGCCGCACGGCGGGATCGCATGGGGGCTCGACCGGTTTGTCGCCCTGCTGCTGGGTTACGAGAGCATCCGCGACGTAATCGCGTTCCCCAAGACACAACGGGCCGTCTGCCCGCTGACGGACGCACCGGCCGAGGTCGCGCCCGCGCAGCTCGCCGAGCTGGGCATCGACCTGAGGCCCGAGGTTCGCGCGAAGCTCAGCGGCCAGGAGGAGATCGGCGGCGCCGGCCACGTCCACAAGCACGGCGAACCGGACGGGAATGTGTAAGCGAGCGTAGGAGTCGCGCTGATTGAGGACAGATACAAGATTCCAAACGCTTTCATCTGTTTCGGGGAGATGGTATAGATTGTCGTCAATTCCTGCTGGCAACCAATGGGGAGATATTGGCGATAGCTCGCGCGAATCCACAGGTGAAGAGGTATATCCGTACCTTCCGCACCCACTCCCAGGCGGCGCTGGTGGAGACCGATGCTGGGGAGTACTACATCAAGGCAATCAACAACAGCGATGGCCCCCCTGTGCTCATCGCCGAATGGATCGGGTATCAGGCGGCCAACTGGCTTGGGCTTCCCGTTCCTGAGTTCGCCATGGTGGAACTCCATGATACGGTGGACGTACCGCTGGACAATGCCATGAGTCAATTCGCCAAAGTGGGACCATGCTTCGGCTCCAAGAGGATACGGGCAGATGGTTGGAAGCAAGACGCCGAGATCCTTGAGCATCTCGGCAATCCTGAGGACATCCCATCGGTCGTCGTCATCGACACGTGGCTTCGCAACGTGGATCGGTTCTGCGTCAATGAAAAGGGGCAACCGAGATTCTGCAATCCTGGGAACATCCTGATCTCGGACGAAGGACCTGCGGAAGATGCTCCGCGACTCTTCGCGATCGATTTTGGGTGGAGCTTCGGAGGACCTAGCTGGACGGCCAGAAGCGTCTGCAATCTGGGAGACAGCATTCGCGACAAGACGATTTACGGGCTGTTCCCTGAGTTCAGATCACATATGGTCACCGACTTGGTCAGGGCATGCGTAAGGAAGCTCAGGCAGATCGACAAGGACTTGGCTCTTGAGTGGCTGGAAGGCATCCCCAGAGAATGGCGCATGAAGCCCGCTGAACGCGATGCGCTGGCTCGTTTTCTCACGGGGCGGGCGGCGTTTCTTGCCGATCATTTGGAAGAACAGTGTTGGGATGGGGATCGATTGTGGTAGGATGATGTTAGGGTAAGGAGAAGCTGTCATGACTGCCAAAGGTTACTTCTCCGTATTGCGTCTCGTACCGGACCCCTTCCGGGGGGAAGGAATCAACCTTGGCGTTCTGCTTCTTGTCCCAGCGGAGGGTTATCTAGACTGGAGAATCACCAAGCGGCATCGACGCGTCAACGCCTTCTTCAAAGGGGAGGCGAAGGTAGACCTCGACCGACTGCGACGTGTCGAGAACGGCCTCACGAAATGGCTGGAGAGGGATCGTAGGCAACTGGTGAACCCCGGTGCCTTAGAGGCCTTCATCAAGCGGCAGCAGGATATGCTCCTTCTCACAGATCTTCGAACATGCGCCGTGACGGACCCAGCTGCGGAACTCGAGGCCCTCTTTGAAAGACTGGTGGAGCCGGCGCGGCAGGAGTCGGCCACGGAACGTTCGATGACAGCTCATCGAGTTCGCAGGCAAGTGGAAAGGCGTCTCCAAGAGGAGGCTCTTCTGGAGTACGTACAGCAGGACGTCGTCGTGCAGGCTCGTTGGAAGCCAGGGAACTACACGTTCTCCTTCGGTTATCAGAACGGAATCTATAGGATCATCCATGCAACCAGCTTCATGCGGAGGGACCCAGAGGAATCTCGCCAGAGCGCGCTGGTGACACTGGGGGAGATCGAGGATGTCCGAACCCATTGCGGCGAAGAGTACGACTTCTCTGTCGTGGCGGCACTTCCCGAGGAGGACGAGAACTACCGGACTGCAATCACGGCAGCCTTCGAAGACAAGAAGATCCGGCTAGCAGAGCACAACCGTCTTGAACCAATCATTCAGCAGGTCAAGCAAGACCTCGCCACCCGGTAGCGTCCACACGCCGTGTATCGGTGACACCCAAACAATACGTCCGTGCGTGGTGCAGCTTAGTAGGCCTGCACGGCCTCGGAGTCCGTCGCGGTGGCCGTCTCGGCATCCAAGCCGTTGGGGTAGGCGTAGTGGATCGCGGCCTTGACGAGATTCAGGAACAGCGGCTCGGGCCGGAGCGGTCTGCTGATGAGCTCGGGGTGGGCCTGTGTGCCGAGGAAGTACGGGTGCACGTCCTCGGGCAGCTCG
>CAZKCX010000290.1:0-8252 GCA_964550865.1 uncultured Planctomycetales bacterium | reverse complement strand
ACCATGGATCTCCACACCCCACAGATCCAGGGCTTCTTCCGCATCACGGTCGACCACCTGTACGCCCTGCCGGTGCTCGCCCAGCACGTCCGACCCGAGGTGAACCCGGATTGGGTGGTCGTCGCGCCGGATGTGGGCTTCGGCGAACAGGCACGCCGGTTCGCCCGGGCGCTGGGGATCGAGTACGTCGTCAGCGAGAAGACGCGCACGGGCCATAACGAACAGGCCCAGGCCCTGCGGATCATCGGAGACGTCCGCGATAAGACCTGCCTCATGGTGGACGATTTCGTCAACAGCGGTGGGACCTTGATCGCCACGGCCGACAAGCTGCTCGAGGAAGGGGCCACCGAAGTCCATGCCGCGGTCTCGCATGGCGTCCTGCCGGGCCGCGCGTCGGAGAGGATCCAAGATAGCGCGATCGAACGGCTCGTCATCACCGATACGATCGAGCACCACAACGAACCCCTTTCCGAGAAGGTCGAGGTCGTTTCCGTCGCACCATTGTTCGCCCGCGCCATCCACAACATCCACCACATGACGAGCGTCAGCGAGCTGTTCGAGGTATGAACGGCAGCGGGGCGTTCCGCAGTTATGCCAAAAAACAGGGTTGCCGCCCCCTTACGTTCAGAGCTATGATTGGTCCTACTATTTTGGAGTCTGCATTGGGCGCGGTCTGTGGATGGGTCGTCATCCAGAGAGGGAGGTTCCGCTCGTCCTGCTCGGGCGGGGTCCACGGATCCATTCTGGCAACCAGGCGCCAAAGGGCATGAAGCCCGCGGATTGCGGCGAGCGTAGAAGGAGTTTTGCACCTATGCCGAAACAGCCGGAGCTACCGAAGGTACTGCGCGACTACGCCGAGAACCATCCCTTGTACTGCCATCGGCCACAGAAGCCCCCCGTCACCGAGGCCAACGCCGAGACAGACATCGATCAGTACAAGCTTTCCCTTCGCAGACACGATCCGAAGAAGCACGGCCTGCCCTGGACATGCCGCTCCCTGTGTCATGAATGCGACGAGGTCGTCCCCGCCCGGTTCGAGCAGGCCGGCGGCAAGGTGCTGCACATTCGCGAGTGCCCCGAGCACGGGACGGTCGTGGAAGAGCACCAGGACGCCATCTTCACCCGCCGGGACAGCGACCGGAAGAACTCGCCGGAGTTCACGCTGGCGGGCGTGCGGATTCAACCGATCCTCCGGGGGCTGCCGCGAACGGTCGAGACGCTCTGCCCGGAGTGCTCCTGCGTCATCCTCGGTCGATACTACGAGCACGACGGACAGGTCTGGATCGAGAAGACGTGCCCCGAGCACGGCTACTATCGCGATAAGATCAGCAGCGATATAGACTTGTATCTCAAGGGCGCGTACTGGTCCTGGGACGAGGGCATGGGCCAGGTGCGACCGCACGTGAAAGGCTCCAGGCGGTGCCCGACCGATTGCGGGCTGTGCGCGGCCCATCAGTCGACCTCCGTCCTCTCGCAGATTGAGATCACGACGCGGTGCAACATGCGATGCCCGGTCTGCTGGGCGAACGCCGGGGCGAACGGCCGGGTGGTCGAGCCGACGTACGAGCAGGTCGTCGAGATGCTCGAGCAGCTGCGCGACATGCGGCCGATCCCCTCGACGTCGGTGCAGTTCACCGGCGGGGAGCCGACGCTGCATCCCCGTTTCCACGACATCGTTCGCAAGGCACGGGAGATGGATTTCTCCCACGTCATGATCGCCACGAACGGCCTGACGCATGCCAATGAGGAGTTCGCCGCCAAGAGCGCAGAGGCCGGCCTGCACAACCTCTATCTGCAATTCGACGGCGTCGGCGATGAGGCCTATCGCGCGACACGGGGCGTGGAGGTCTGGGAGAAGAAGCTCGCGGCCATTGAGAACTGCCGCAAGCACGACATCAAGATCTGCCTCGTACCGACCATCGTGAAGGGCGTGAACGACGACCAGGTCGGTCGCATCGTGACGTTTGCCTGCCAGAACACCGACGTGATCGCCGGCATCAGCTTCCAGCCGGTCTGCTTCAGCGGACGCATCAGCCACAACGAGCGGATGGCCAAGCGCTATACACTGGCGGACCTGGCCCACGACGTCTCAAGGGTGGTTCCGCAGGGCAATCCCTACCGCGACTTCTTCCCGCTCAGCTTCGCCCAGCCGATCTCAAAGATCCTCTCGGCCCAGGACGGCAACCCGAAGATCGAGAGCAACTGCCACACGGACTGCGCGTTCGGCACGTATATGCTGGTCGACAACCACGGCACGCCGTATCCGTTCCCGCGCGTGTTCAACATGATCGAGCTGTTCAAGGACCTCTACAAGATCGCCGACCGCATTCACCGCAAGGGCCGGGCCGGCAAGATGACCTTCTGGGACAAGATGCGGGTGTACTGGGCGTTCCGCCGAAACTTCCTGCGGGATACGGCCCCGTCGGATCTGACGGTGGGCATGTTCATCAACACGTTGCTGGGCTGCGTGGATAAGGAGATCGGACGGAGCGGAAAGGTGCTTACGTACAAGTCGATGCTGTGCGCGGGCATGCACTTCCAGGACCGCTACAACTTCGACGTCGAGCGGATCAAGCGGTGCAACATCCTCTACAGCACGCCCGACGGAATCTATCCCTTCTGCACGTTCAACGGCGGGCCCGAATACCGGAGGTTCTTCGAGCAATCGTGCAGCGTCAGCAACGAGGAGTGGGAGCAGCAGCATCCCGAGCTGCCGGTGCGACCGTCCCCCCATCCCCGGGCCGTCATGCCGTGGATCAACCGCTTCGGCGAAGACGTCAACGAGCCCCTCTACACGCCCGAGCTGGAGTCACGCATCGAGAAGATGCTCGCCACCTACGCCGGAAGCGACTGGATGAACGGCAACGGGAAGCACGGCGGCAACGGCAACGGTCGAAAGTCATGAGGGTTTGGTCACCGCACGGAGGGGCAACAGGCCCAAGAGTACGAGCAGCAGCGGAGTCATCCCGCTGCCACACTTCCACACGGCGTTCACGTGTGTGTCCTCATCGAGGACGATCGTGGTGACCGCGTTGGCGTCGATCGTCGCGTGGTTGGCGTCGACCGGATGGTTGGGGTCGAAGATCTCCCACTGCCGGAACTCCTTGCCCTCGATCGGCTGGGCCGTCAGCGTCACGGCCGTGCCTTCAGGAAACGTCATCACCAGCGGATCGGTGGGAGGCGGATTCACTTCCACGTCACCCCACTCGGCGTTCGTCTCGGTCAGCGTCAGGCTCACCATCGGCACGACGATGTGTAAGGCCCAGTCGTCGGCGTTCGGTTTCGTGAACGACTCGATCCCTCCGCCCGCCCGCTGGAATGTTGTACGGAAGTTCCCATTCCGCGGGTTGTAGAATCGGCAATCGAGCGTCTTGCCGGCCGCGGCGCCCAGGTTGACGCTGAACGTGGTCGACGAGCCGCTCTTCGAGTACACGACGTATTCTCGCCCCGGCTCGGCGAGGCAGTAGGTGCCCGAGTCGCTCAACTCGTTATGCGGCGCCATGCCGTCGAGGGCGATGACGTATTCGTTGAACAGCCGGCTCGCGTGGCCGAGCCAGTCGCGCTTGTACATCCCCTTGTCGCCGCCGGGCACGCACGGATCATAGCCCATGATGCCCGTGCGATCCGTCTCCTGGCCGGCGTCGGCGTGGAAGAAATAGCTTCCGCCGCCGGCCATGAAGGTCCAGATGGCGGTGCGGACGCCGTCGCCCATGTAGGGCTCGCCCTCGAGGAAGAAGTACGGCCTCGTCGGTGAGCCGTTGAAGCCCGAGACGGCGTTGGCGTTCTTGTCGTCGCCGCCGAAGGTGCTGCTCATGACCAGGTCCACGCTCGAGCGGCGGTTCGACCAGTCCATCCAGATCTGACCACGCGATCGGAAGAAGTCGCGGAAGTGGTCACCCATGTTGCCTTCGTCGTACGAGTGCTCGTCGAAGAAGACGAAGAAGACGTTGCCGAACTGCCCGAGGTCATTGATGGCTTTGATGGCCAGCCGCTCCCACACCCACTGCGTCTTCTTGGCGTTCGACCAGCCGGCGTCCCACGTCTGCTGCCAGACCTCGGTTCCGGGCGACGCGATCGTCACGCCGTCGGGGAGGTTGTCCGTCAAATGCCCGCCGTTGGCGACGTTGAACGGGTGGTACTCCCACGCGTCGTGATTGCCCTTGATCCAACCCGTGAACACGGTGTAGCCGACGACCACGTCCTTGCTCTTGGCGTAGCTGCACATGTCGCGCATGCGGGGCCAGTAGTGCGTCAGGTCGCCGTCCGGTCCGTCGTCGTACGATTGCAGGTTCCATCGGTAGAGCTGGTCGTTGGCGAGCGGGCCGGAGGTGTGCCGCGCCCACGGCGTGACGCATGGATAGACATACCCCCAGCGGTCCTCGATGACGCTGCCGTCCTGCTTCTGTCGCGCGGCCAGGAACGACCAGACGTGGATCGCGCGGACTCCCCGCGCCGCGCAGTCGTCGATCCACTGGCGGTGGTCGAGATTGCTGTTCTGCGTGGCGCATTGCGTGCCGCTGTCGCCGGCGAAGAAGATCGGCTTGCCCTTGTACGTGACGTAGTGCCCGGACGGGCTGATGGCGAGACAGGCATCGGAAACGGTCAAGGCGGCCTCGTTGGAGGCGACCCATCCGCAATCGTCGCTCACGAGGCAACGGTAATTCCCCGCGTCCTCGTGCTGCACGTCGTTGACATGCAGCGTGGCCGTCGTGGCTCCCGAAACGTCGCCGCCGTCGGTCAGGTTGGCACCGTCCTTCTGCCACTGGTAGTCGATCGTGCCGGCACCGATGACCATTACCGTGAACGCCGCCGTGTTGCCGAGACATTCTTCCTGTGGAGCCGGCTGCTGCGTGATCGTCGGCGCCGCGCTGACGACCAGCGCCGCCGTGCCTGAGATCACCGTGCCGCAGTCGCCCGTGACCACGCAACCGTAGTCGCCGTTGTCGGCCGCCTCGGCGCCCGCGATCTGGAGCGTGTCCGTCGTCGCGCCGGAGATGTCGCCTCCGTCGCTCAGATTCACGCCGTCCTTCTGCCACTGATACGTCAGGCTGCTGCCGCTGGCCGACACGCTGAAGACGGCCGTGTCGCCCGGACACGCGCCGGTGTCGGCCGGCTGCTGAGTGATCACCACGGGCGGCGTGCATTCGGGCTCACCGACGATGGAGATGCAGTCGAGGCGTCGATACTGATCGTTGCCCCCAACGAGGTGGAACCGGATGCGGGTGACGGTGCCGCTCAACGCGACCTCGGCCTTGGTCCAATTGCCGGCCGATCCGACGGTGGTCGCATGGACCCACGTTCCGTCCTGTTTGGCCCAGGCCTCGATGCTGGCGCCGCTGTCGATCCGGTAGTGGAAGGTGAGGGTGAGGTCTTCGTAGCCGGCCGTCGTGAACGTCGGGCTGACCATCCAGCGGTTGCCGTCGTAGCTCCGGTAGGCATAGCCCCAGGACGTTCCGCAGGCGTCCTGGTAACTCGTCTCGTAGTAGACAGTGCAACCTGCGTCGCTCCAGTCGTCATAGTAGATCGACCAGTTCGTGCACGGGTTGGCGTCGAAGTCGTCCTCGAAGAGCGTGACCTCGTGGCTGACCGTCAGCGCGGCCGCGTCGGACGTCGCCACGCCGCAGTCGTCCGTCACGACGCATCGGTAATTGCCGGCATCGTCGTCGTTCACGCTCGTGATCTGGAGCTGGGCCGTGGTCGCGCCGTTGACCCTGCCGCCGTCGCTCAGATCGGCCCCGTCCTTCTGCCACTGATAGCCCAGGGTCCCGACGCCCGAGGTGCCGACATTGAAGATGGCCGTTTCTCCGAAGACGACCTCTTGCGACTGCGGTTGCTGCGTGATCGACGGGGCGGTGGAGACGGTTAGCGTTGCCGCGTTGGACGTGGCCGTGCCGCAATCGCCCGTCACCACGCACCGGTAGTTCCCGTTGTCGGCCGGTTCGGCCTGGGCGATTTGGAGGGTGTCGGTCGTCGCGCCGGAGACGTCGCCGCCGTCGCTCAGATCGACCCCGTTCTTCTGCCACTGATACGTCAGGTTGCTGCCGCCGGCCGTCACGAGGAAGATCGCCGTACCGCCCTGGCAGAGCTGCATGTCCGAGGGGTGCTGCGTGATCTCGACCGGAGGCGTGCACTCCGGATCGCCGGTGATCGAGATGCAGTCCAACCGCCGCGTGTCGCCGCTCCCGCCCTTGAGCTTGAAGCGGATGCCCGTGATCACGCCGGTCAGGTCCAGCTCCTTCATCGTCCACGAGGACGCCAGGCCGACCTCGGCCAGCTCGCCCGTCCACGAACCGTTTCGCTTGACGGCGACGCTAATGCTGCCGCCGGACGTGATGCGGTACCAGAATTGTAGCTTCAGGTTGGTGTAGCCCTCGGTGGTGAACGACGTGTTGACCATGCAGCGGTCGCCGTCGTATTCGCGGTAGGCATAGCCCCAGGTGCTGCCGCACGCGTCTTGCGCTCCGGTGTAGTGGTACACCGTGCATCCCGCGTCCGTGCTGCAATCGCCGTAGTAGATCGCCCATCGACCGCATGGGCTGGTGTCGAACGTCTCCTCGAACAGCGTTTCTGCTGCGACGGCCGACGGCGACAACAGGCCCGCAACGCACGCCCCGGTCAGTAGACGGAAAGCTCTTCTCGACCCCATCTTTGGCCCTCCTGTTTCGGTCCCTCTGGTCCGCGCGGAGGCAGGCAAGTGAGGTGGGCTTGCGGCGGGATGCCGCCAACGCGACAACGGGCCTCGCGCGGGGAGGGATCTATCCCTTACTCTACCGCCCCCTGGGGATGATCACAATCGAGTTCCGCCCGCGTCGTGCAGGTGCCGCTCACTGGGCCTTGGGATGCCAGTTCCACAGCGTGTCCAACGGGCCGAGGTTTTCCGAGAGCGGCCGGCTCAAATCCGCCAGCCGCCGCCAGTCGTCGGGCTCGAGTCGCCAGTCCATCGCGCCGAGGTTCTCGTCCACCTGCTCCGGCCGCGATGCGCCCACGATCGGGGCCGTCACGCCGTCCTGATCGAGCAGCCAGCGGATGGCGGTCTGACTGGCCGTCTTGCCGTACTTCGCGCCGACCTCCTCGACGGCCCGCACCACCTCCAATGCCTGAGGGAATCGGTCGGACTGGTAGATTCGGTTCCGTTTGCGGGGGTCGTCCGGGACCTGCGACGGCTCCTTGATCTTGCCCGCGAGGATCCCCTGGCACAGGGGCGAATAGGGGATCACGGCGATGGCGTGCTTGCGGCACAGGTCGAGGACGTTCGGTTCGATGGACCGCCACAACAGGCTGTGGCACGGCTGGAGGGAATGGACGCGTGACGGATCGGAGACCTCGTTCCACTCGGGCATCATCCAGTTGGACACGCCGATGGCCCGGATCTTGCCCTCGGCCTGGAGTGCCTCCAGCGTGCCGATCGTCTCGTCCAGGGGCACGTCCGGCGGGGGCCAATGCTGCTGGAAGAGGTCGACGTAGTCCGTGCCGAGATTGGTGAGCGATTGCTCCAGGCTCTTACGGACGTCCTCGGGGCGGGACATATCCGGCGTGAACTTCGTGGCGATGATGACGCGGTCTCGCCGCCCGGCGACGGCCTTGCCCACGAGCTGCTCGGAGTGCCCGTCTCCATACGCGACGGCGGTATCGAGGAAGTTGAGTCCCGCATCGAGGGCGTGTTGGACCGTCCGCACGAAGCGCTCGTCGTCGGAGGTCGCCCACCCGGCCGCCTGCCAACAGCCGATGCAGATACGGGAAACCTCTATGCCGGTCCGGCCCAGCGTGCCCTTTTCCATGGCCTGGCTCCTCATCGCGGTGCGTGCGCGTGGGGTCCGAGTGTACGGGGCGGCGGGCCGAAATCAAGCCCGGCCAGAAGCCGGGAGTACGAAAGAACAAATACAACTGCTGCGCATAGACTTGTGTTCAGGACATGGTACGTAGCCTCGCCCCCCGTGCGGTTTCGCGACCTGGGGAGAAGAACTGTGGGAAGATCCAATCCACCTCCCGTGGCCGGCTCGGGACTAGGCGGAGTCGTCTTTCCCAGATAGGCCTCCCCATGAAACGACGGGCCGAAGCTAACGATAATCCCATAATTTACCGACATAAGAGTTAGCAAGCGCGGTTCCCCGCTGTCCTTACCGTACCTTGCCCCCGCGTTCCTCTTCGGCCCGACAGGCGTCGGGGGAGGCGGGTGGGAACGGCCTGGGGCTGGTCCCAGGCAAATCGGTAGACGGGGGGCATGAAATTTCCCAGTTTTTCGGAGAACTTGC
>CAZKCX010000289.1:0-8299 GCA_964550865.1 uncultured Planctomycetales bacterium | reverse complement strand
CGTACTGTCACCTCGGCGGCGGCAAGATGGAGGACTTCTACGAGACCTCGCCGGCGGACGCGAAGCGATTCGCCGAGCTTGCGAAACAGGCCGTCGAGGACGGCTACACGGCAATGAAGACGATGGCCGTCCCGGAAACGATGCCGCTCGAGGGCCTTCGCCCGATCAAGTACGCCGAAGCATGCGTGGCCGCGACGCGGGAAGCAGCCGGCAACGACATCGATCTGATGGTTGACTGCCACGCTCGCCCCAGCCCGCGGATGGGTGTGCTGTTCGCCAAGGCGCTCGAGCCGTACGGGCTGTACTGGCTCGAGGAACCTTGCTGGCCGGAGTCCGTGGACGGCATCGCCGAATGCCAACGCGCCGTCGTCACGCCGATCGCCACCGGCGAGCGGCTCGTCAGCCAACACGCCTTCCGCGAGCTGCTCGAGAAGCGGGCGTGCAGCGTGATTCAGCCGGACATCACGCACGTCGGCGGGCTCAGCGAAGGCCGACGCGTGGCCGCCATGGCCGAGGCCTACCGCGTCGCGATCGCACCGCACAATCCGCAAGGTCCGGTCAGCACGGCCGCCTCGCTGGAGTTCGGGTTGGCCACCCCGAGCTACATCATCTGCGAGACGGTCACGCAAGACGTGCCCTGGCGGCACGACGTGGTGAGCGAGGGGTTCACCGTCGAGCCGAAGGGCCGGATCGTCCGGCCCGGCAACCGGCCGGGACTCGGCATCGAGATCAACGAGGCGGAGGTGGCCAAGCACCCGTTCGAACCGGAGATCCTCCAACGAAGCTTCTACGCCGACGGCAGCGTGGGGGATTGGTGACCCTCGGTGGTTTCGACCGAGGATCGGACAACGCAACCAGAGGAGAGGCTCCTTGGGCGGGCCATGGCCTCGGCAGTGCCGGAAGCGAATCTCCGGCTGAATTCGTGTCCCCCACCTCGGAAGAGGTGGGCCACCCACGCTCTGCCGGCTGCGTGAGTGTTCGGGCGAAGAGCCTATCAAGCGGGAAGAAGGGCGGCACGCATGACGAAGGGATCGAGGAAACGACCGCGGGAGGTCCGGCACTCCGGTGTGGCGGCGCGCATCGGCGCCGCCACGCGCGACATCACGCCGCCCGTCGGGATCTACGCCCGGCAATGGGGTGCGGCCGAGCACGACGCGTCCGAGGGCGTGCATCGACCGCTGACGGCAAACGTCATGGTTCTGCGCAAGTCGAAGAAGGCCAAGCCGTTCGCGCTCGCCACGCTCGACGGCGGCTGGTGGCAGAACCTCGACGACGAGGCCAAGCTCCGCGGGAAGCTGATCGGCGCCCTCGACCTCGACCCGGCTCGCGTTCTCGTCGCGATGTCGCACACGCACGCTGCGTGCTCGCTCTGCACGGACGATGCGGCCAAGGAAGGCGGCCGACATATCAAGCCCTATCTCAAGCAGGTCCGCTCGGCGCTCGTCGAGGCGACCGAAGAGGCCCTCAAGTCCGCCGTCTCCGGAACGCTCGAGTGGACGACGGGCCGATGCGGTCTCGCGGCAAACCGCGATCTGCCCGACCCGGACCAGGATCGAGACCTCTGCGGCTTCAATCCGGACGCACCGGCGGACGACACCGTCCTGGTGGGACGCGCGACCGACAAGAAAGGCCGCATCCTCGGCACGATCGTCAACTACGCCTGCCACCCGACGACGCTGGCGTGGGACAACAGGCTGATCTCGCCGGACTACGTCGGCGGGATGCGTGAGATCGTCGAGGCCCATACCGACCAGGCGCCCTGTCTGTTCCTCCAGGGGGCATCGGGTGATCTCGGCCCGCGCGAGGGCTTCGTAGGCGATCCGGCCGTGGCGGACAAGAACGGTCGCTACCTCGGGCATGCGGCCGTGGCCGCGTTGGAATCGATGCTGCCGCCCCGCACGGCACTACGGTATGCCGGCGCGGTGGAATCGGGCGCGCCGCTGGCGGAATGGCGACACGAATTGATCGACCCTCCGACCGTACTCACGGCGGAGTGCGTCGACATCGAGCTGCCCCTCAAGCCCATGCCCAGCGAGGAAGAGGTCCAAGAGCAGCTCGACGCCTGCACGGATCGCGTGCTCACCGAGCGGCTGCGCAGGCGCCTTCGACTCGTCCGCAAGCTCGGTAGCGGCTCGACGGCGGCCGTGCCCACATGGTTCTGGCGGTTGGGCGATGCGGTGCTCGTCGCGCATCCCAACGAATGCTATTCGGTCCTGCAGACGACGCTCCGCGACCGATTCCCCCGGATCGCCCTCCCGGTGGCGACGCTCGTCAACGGCGGTGTCAGCTACGTCAGCCCGCCGCAGGTCCACACGCGCGACCTCTATCAAGTCTGGGTCAGCCCGTTCCATCGAAACGCCATGCCCGCCCTCTTGCGCGAAAGCACGGCCGCGATCGAGCGCGTGCTGGGCACGGAGTGAGGAGGCCCCATGCCCGGCGGCGAGACGTTCGGTCTGGAGACGCTCGACCTCATCGCCTTCGCGACGTACTTCGTCGTGCTGTGCGGCATTGGGCTATGGGCGGGCCGCAAGGAGAAGACCCAATCCGACGAGTACTTCCTCGCGGGGCGATCCCTTCCCTGGTACGTCGTCGGCAGCTCCTTCATCGCGAGCAACATCAGCACCGAGCACTTCATCGGCATGATCGGCGCGGCGTACATCTACGGCATCTGTGTCGCGATGGCCGAATGGGGGAACGTCCTGAGCTTCTCCGTGCTGATCTGGTTCTTCATCCCGTTCCTGCTGGCTTCGCGGGTGTTCACCACGCCGGAGTTCATGGAGCGGCGATTCCACCCCGCCCTGCGGCAGTTCTTCGCCGTCGTCACGGTCATCAGCAATGTGGTCGCGTTTCTGGCGGCGGTTCTCTACGGCGGTGGCCTGGCGCTTCAAGCGCTCTTCGGCTGGAGCTTGTGGTTCTCGATCATCTCGCTCGCGGTCGTGGCCGGGTCGTGGGCAATCTATGGCGGGCTGAAATCCGTGGCATGGACGGACTTCTTCACCGTGATCATCATGGTCATCGGCGGGCTGATGGTGACGATCCTGGGTCTGTACATGCTCTCGGGCGAAGACCACTCGCTGGTCGAGGGGTGGCGCGTGATGATCGAGCGCAACCAGGCCCGCAGCGGCGCGTGGCAGGAGGCCGTCGCCCAGAACGCACAGAACTGCGCCCGCGTGGACGACTACAACCGCCTCAGCGTGATCCAACCCATCACGCACGAAACGTCGCCCTGGCCGGGGCTGATCCTCGGTCTGGTCAGCGTCAGCATCTGGTACAACGTCATCAACCAGTTCATGATCCAGCGTGTGCTGGGCGCGAAGAACATGTACCACGCGCGGATGGGCATCGTGCTGGCCGGCTACATGAAGGTCCTCATGCCGGGGCTGGTCGTGATCCCGGGTCTGATCCTCTTCGCGCACCAGCCCGAGGTCCTGCTCTTGCCCTGGGACGAGATCCGACCCGAGGCCGACAAGGGGTACATCCAACTCCTTCAGACGCTCATCCCGGTCGGGCTGCGCGGGCTGTTCCTGGCGGCGTTGTTCGGGGCGATTCAGTCTACGGTCAACTCGGTGCTGAACTCGACGGCGACGATCTTCACGCTGGATATCTACAAGCGGCTGCTGAACCCCGACGCGCCGGAGAAGCACTTCGTGCGGATGGGCATGTGGTCGTCCGTGGTCATCCTGGGCATCGCGATCGTCCTGGCGCGGTACATCGAGGACATCGGCGGCAGCCTGTTCGTCTACATCCAAACGCTCTATGCATTCTTCGCCCCGCCCTTCTCCGCCGTGTTCATCCTGGGGATCCTGTCCCGGCGGATCAACGGCATCGGTGCCTTGACGGCCGTGTTCTTCGGCTTCGGCTTCGGGATCGGGATGAAGCTGTACGTGGAGTTCGTGCCCACGCATGTCACGTGGCTCGAGCCCTACACGATGCAGGCCATCACCAACTGGGCGGTCTGCACGATCCTCTGCATCGTCGTGAGCTACGCCACGCCCCCGCCCCGACCCGAGCAGGTCACGGACCAGCTCACGTTCAACTGGCAGAGGTTGAACATCTTCAGCGAGCTGGGCGACCGCTGGTATACCAGCGTCGTCCTGTGGTGGGGGATCTTCGCCGTCATGGTGATCACCCTGGTGATCACCTTCTCGGGGCTAGTGCTGTAGGTAGGGTCGCGGAGGTCAGCGCTCGGCCAGCCATTTCAGTCGTGTGCGGATCTCGTCCGGGTGCGCGACGGCCGTGCCGACCTTGGCCACGACGATGCCGGCGGCGAGATTGGCGAACCGAACCGCCTCCTCCAACGATGCCCCGGCCGCCAGGCACAACGCCACCGCCGCAATCACCGTATCTCCCGCACCGACGGTATCAACGACCTCTTGGGCGTCGGTGGGCACGTTGAGCGGCTCGCCGTCGAGCGGGAACAACATCATGCCCTTCTCGGCCCGGGTCACGAGCAGCCCCGAGCGGGTACGCCCGACGAGGGCCGCGCCGATCCGCAGCAGGTCGTCCTCGCTCTCTTCCGGGATGCCCGCCGCCTGGCTGGCCTCGAAGTGATTCGGCGTCAGCAGCGTGACGCCCTTGTACCAGTCGATATGCCGCGGCGACGGGTCGACGGCCACCGTTCGGAAGTGCTCGGCCAGGTGCGCCATGACGCCGGGTGTGACGACGCCCTTGGCGTAGTCCGAGACGACGACCGTCTCGAACTCCGGCCCCACGGATTCGAGGATCTCGATCAGGCCGTGCTCGATCTCGGCCGGCAGGGGCGTGGTCTTCTCGCGGTCGATCCGGATGAGCTGCTGATTCCGCGCGAGGATCCGCGTCTTGACCGTGGTGGGCCTCCCGTTGACCAGATTGCGAAAGGCGATGCCGTCGGACTCGAGCCCTTCACGAATGCGGCGAGCCGCCCCATCGTCGCCGGTGATCCCGACCACGGTCGCCCTGCCACCGAGGGCGACGACGTTTCGCGCCGTGTTGGCCGCCCCGCCCGGAACGGACGTCTCGCGGTCGACCTGGAGGATCTGCACGGGCGCCTCCGGGCTGATCCGATCGACCTTCCCCCACACATACTCGTCCAGCATGACGTCACCGACGACAAGCACGCGTTGCTCCGCCAATCGATCCAAGAGATCCGTGGGAAGCGCCATCAACACACTCCGTTTGGGATGACAATCGCCGCCCCGTACGCCGTCTTGGACGTCTCCCGACTACGCTGCTTCGAGGAACGCGTTGCCCGCGTGGCACGGCCTCCCCCGGCCGTGGTCCCTCAAGCTGCCCAGCCGAGGGCGATTGGGCCCCATGAATCCGTGCCGAGGACATGTGCCACGGCGGTGTCCGCAGTCGATCCCGGGGGCGCTTGAGGAGGACACTGCTCACAGAGCAGCGGTACGCGAGGCGCGGCGGCACCTTACGGCATGCATTTCGCGATTTAGTATCGTCGATCCATGGGCGGCTCCTTGACGGGCACGTTCCGTTTCTGCGGCGTGGCGAAGTACCAGCCGACCTCATCGGCGGTCCGCAGCGTGGCGGCCGCGTCGGGCTCAGCCTCGAACTTCACACGGAAAACGTACTCGTCGCCGAACAGGCCCATCTCCTGCCTGCCGGGTAAGAAGCCTCGGCACGTCACCTCCAGCGAGCCCGTGACCTTGTTCTCTTCCCCGCACTGGAGACTGATTCGTCCCGGCCCGCCGGTGTAGCAAAGCCCTCGATCCGGCGCGTCGTCGTAGGCCTGGACCATGCCGGGGCGAAGCTCCATCTCATAGCCGCTCCCGGGCCCTTCGAGGGGGCGCGGCAGGTGAACGACCATGCGGACATAGCTGCTTCGAACACCGTGGAGAATGAACTGACCCGCGTGGGTGTTCCATTGGTGCGTCAAGGCGAGGCAGCAGCCGCCCTTCTCCGTATTGGACCAGGTGACCCGGTGACAGGTGAGCTCGTAGGTCACGGGTCCCTCGCGGCTGGATTGTGTGATCGTCATGCGGCTGTCGCTGCAACCGGTCGAAGCGGACAGCACTACCGCACTCCCCAGGAGCACGCCCCACCGACGTCGAACGTATCGATACCCCAGCGACACGCGGATCCTCCCTTCGGTCTGTCTCCTCGCCCCGCCACGAAACCGATCGTTCGTCGAGTCGTTCCCCTTCTCCTATTGATATCGGCGCTTCGTCCGTTTTTCTACGGTGTTGCCTTCTTGGGACTGAACTGGAGGCCGGGATCGGGTGCGCTACCCGCATGCGTGGGCCAGTCCAAGGTGCGACCCGCCTTGCGATAGAGACGTCGCAGCATCAGGTCGTCTCGCCCAAGGACCTGATCGCCCACGATCAGGACGGGCTCGGAGGCGCGAAGCGATACGCACGCCGACCAGAACTGATCGAAGAACGGCCGGAAGGCCTCGATCGGATCGTCCGATTCGACGAACGACGTGATGATCCATCGGTTCGCGTTCTGGATGCGGCCGGTCGATCCGACGGACTTGAGGACCTCATAGGCCTTCTGGGCCAACGTGCCCCGCCCTTCCCGTGCGTTGGCCCGCTCGGCCTCCTCCACGCGATGAAGGTTCGTCACATGGCCTCCGACGCGGCTCATGAGGTCTACCAAAACCTTCGCCGCCGGACCGGCCGAGGGCGACGGCGTCAGACTCACGTAGACGTCCTTTCGGACCAGCAGCACGACCGCCACCCCTTCCCGTTTTCCGGCAGGGCCTTCGAACCACAGGATCTCCGGCTCGCCCATGATGATCGTCTCGGGCAGGCGCTCGCCGTAGGCCTTGATCTGCTCGATGAGAAACTCGTCCACGGGAACGTCGCCGGCGGCGCCGACCCTGGATCCCTGCGCCCCGGGTGCGCCCTGCGACCGTCTCGCTGCTTGCGAAGGAACGTCTCCTGAATCGGCACCCCCGCGCGAGGCGACCTGGCAGCCGATCGACGCCGTGAGGATCCCCCACAGGATGACCATGACGACGCGTGACGTGGCGGGGTTTCCTTTTGTGGCTACTTCGTCCGTTTCATCTCACCCGTATCGAGCCGGCGGAAGTAGTCTCGCGCCCCCTTCAGGACGCGCGGCATGAGCACAATCGCCGCCGGCAGATTACAGAATACCATCAGACCGAACATCGCGTCACTGAAATCGTAGACCGGCTTGAATCGATGGCTCAGCGTGCCGACGACGATCATCGCCACGAAGAGGAACTTGTACGGCAGGATCGCCCGCGGGCCGAAGAGGAATTCCGCCCCCTTCTCGCCGTAGTAGCTCCAGCTGATCATCGTGGAGAAGGCGAAGCAGCAGATGCCCGCCATCACCACGTAGGTGCCGAAGCCCAGACCGGGCAGGCCGCGGTTGTAGGCCAGCGTGCTCAGCTCGGCCCCCTCCAACCGCAGGTGAACGTGTTGTCCCGGCTTGAGCGTCGCGGCCAGCTCGGGCCACTCGTCTTTGGGAACCTTCAGCTTCAGCTCGCCCGTCTTGAGAGCGTCGACCCGCTGATTGGCCTCGAGCTCCTCACCGTTGATGGAATCGATGACGGCCTCGCGGATATCGCCGCCGGAAGCGTCCGGATAGATGCGAACGCCCAGCTGCCCGCGAACGTGTCGAAATTGATCGGTCATGTTCGGATCGAACGTGATCCGCACGCGCGGCTTGTCCGCGCTGACGCTCGTCACCGTCGCAATCGGTGCCCGTGACCACGTATTCGTGCTCAGGATGACGAGGGCCGTCATCGTGCAGACGACGAGCGTGTCGATGAAGGGCCCGAGCGCGGCCACTACGCCTTCGCGAATCGGCTCGTCGGTCTTGGCGGCGGCGTGGGCGATCGGCGCGGAGCCCATGCCGGCCTCGTTGCTGAAGCAGGCGCGCCGCAGACCTTGGACGAAGACCTCGCGCAGGCCGATCCCCAGAAACGCCCCGCTGGCGGCCGAGCCCGTGAAGGCATCGTGCAAGATCATCGAGAGCATGGCCGGCACCTGCGCGTAGTGCAGGCCGATGATCACCAGCGATCCGCCGACGTAGAGCAGGCACATGAAGGGCACGAGCGTGGCGGCGACCTGGCCGATTCGTTTGATGCCGCCGATGATCACCATCGCCACGAGGACGGCCAAGACGATCCCGCTGATGGCCTTGTCGACGCCGAAGTTCTCCTCCATCGCGGCGGCCACCGAATGGCTCTGGAACATGTTCCCGCCGCCGAGCGCACCCAGCGCGGTGAAGATCGCAAACAGCACGGCCAGCACGCGGAAGACGACCCAGGCGGGGTTCCCGCTCAACCGCATCGGCTCGACGAGGGCCTTCTGCATGTACCACATCGGTCCGCCAC
>CAZKCX010000288.1:3790-8321 GCA_964550865.1 uncultured Planctomycetales bacterium | reverse complement strand
TCGGCCATCTGCGATCGGCACGAGTTTCCCGTGCAGAGGATCAAGACGCGCTTCTTCATGTCAGGTTCCCTCCGCGCTCGGGCTGGCTTCCGCTACGAAGTACCGACGCTGGAACCAGAGCGCTACGTTGACCAGGCCGACCAGCACCGGCACCTCGACCAACGGCCCGATGACGGCGGCGAAGGCAGCGCCCGAGCTAATGCCGAAGACGGCCACCGCCACGGCGATGGCCAGCTCAAAGTTGTTGCTCGCGGCCGTAAAGGCGATCGTCGTCGTCTTGGAGTAGTCCGCGCCGAGCCTCTTGCCCATCCAGAACGACACGAGGAACATTACGACGAAGTAGATGCACAGCGGGATGGCAATGCGAACCACGTCGAGCGGGAGCTGCACGATATACTCGCCCTTCAACGAGAACATTACGAGGATCGTAAACAGCAGCGCGATCAGCGTGATGGGCGAGATCCTCGGAATGAACCGCGTCTCGTACCACTCCTTGCCCTTGGCCTTGAGCATCACGAACCGCGTGATCATGCCCGCGATGAAGGGGATGCCCAGGTAGATGAAGACGCTCTCGGCAATCTGGCCGATCGTGATGGCCACCGTCGCGCCCTTCAGCCCGAGCAGCGGCGGCAGCACCGTGATAAAGACCCACGCGTAGACCGAGAAGAACAGCACCTGGAAGACCGAGTTGAACGCCACCAGCCCCGCCGCGTACTCGGTGTCTCCTTTGGCCAGGTCGTTCCAGACAATGACCATGGCGATGCAGCGGGCCAGCCCGATCATGATCAGCCCGACCATGTACTCGGGGTAGCCTCGCAGGAACACGACCGCCAGGACGAACATCAGGATCGGCCCGATCACCCAGTTCTGGACCAGCGACAGCGCGAGCACCTTGACGTCGCGAAAGACGTCGCCGAGCTCCTCGTACTTCACCTTGGCCAGCGGCGGGTACATCATCAGGATCAGCCCGATGGCGATCGGGATGTTCGTCGTGCCGACCTGGAAGCGGTTGATGAACCCCTCGACGCCCGGAAACAGCCACCCGCCGCCGACGCCCACCGCCATGGCCAGAAAGATCCACAGCGTCAGGTAGCGATCCAGGAAGGAGAGTCTCTTCGCCGTCCCGTCCGTCATGTCCGGTCTCTCTTTGTCACGTTCCCGCCTGAGCCTGCCCGAGACGCCGCGATCCGTCCGTGACGACTTGCAGCGCGATGCCGAGAGTGCGTCACCGGGGTATCACCCTGCCGCCCATGAGATAGACGTACGTCGTCGCCCAGTTCGCCAGCACCGTGGCGATCCCGAAAATCAGCAGTCCGACGCTCATCAGGGCCCAGCCGGTCATGATGTTCCCGATCACGCAGCCGGTGGCGAACCCCGCCCCGGTCCCCACGAGAATGCCCCCGATGAAGGCGATCGCCGTCTGCTCGGGCGGCTTCGGCAGCAGGCGGGTCTCGCCCGACAGACGTCCCGAAATCCATGATCCGATGACCAGGGCGACGACCACGATGACGAGCCACCACACCACCTTCTTGCCGGCCGGCGCGGGCGCGGCCGTGGATGCAATGGCCTTTCCGACCGCGCCCGGCAAGGTAGTGGCAACCGGCGTTCCCCCGGCCTTGGGCTTCTGGTACACGTGAACAACGTTCCGCTCCGTTCCCAGGACCTCGAACTGCAAGACCCCATGCGTTACGCCCAAACCGTAGTTCCGCCCGCTGACGGCCGACGAGACATACGCCGGCGCGGCCAGGATCCCGATCGCCAAGCCCGCCTGCCACGGCCTCCAAGTGCGGCGCGTCAGCCATTCGCCCACGGTGGACGCGCTCGATGTACCTCGCTTCGGCGAGGTCCGGCTCATCCGTAGCCGGAGGATGAGCCCGACGCCGAACGTCACCCCCGCCAGAATCAGCGCGATCAGCCAGAACGGCATGCCCGTGACCGAGGAAAACGTCACCGAACCCTTGTCTTGCGTCCTCACCACGAACTCCATCATCGCCTTGTGCCAGCCGTTCAGTGGTCCATACTCGACCATCGCCACGCCGATCGGGATGCCCACCACGCCCGCCATCGAGTTGAGATTCCCCGCGCCCGCTTTATACAGGCATCCACTGACGCACCCTCCGGCCAGAACCATTCCGACGCCGAACACGATGCCGCCGACAAGGTAGCTCAGCCAGAACATCGGCTTGGGGTTCAGCTTGACCCACCCGAGCTGCTCGAAGAGCGCGAACCCGAGCATCGAGACCACGATGCACACCCACAGGCCCACGACCTTCCGCCAGTCCTTCATCAGCAGCACCTCGCTGAACGCCGAGGCCCCGCACAGGTCGCCCTTCTGGAGAAAGAAGCCGAACAGCAACCCGACGGGAACGGCCGTCAGAACCCATAGATCCGTCGCCGCCGCCGCGATCAGCGCCGCCGCCGTCGCGACCGCCATCACCCCCGTGTACGCAACCCAATTCGTCTCTCGTTTTTGATCCGACATCGTCGTCTCTCCTGCTAGAACCTCACTTGAAGTTGTGCACGGACCATGTTGACCTCGTCGTTCTGGCTCCAGTTGGCCTCACTCGCGTTCGTCGTGGCCTCGTCGACGCGCGTGAAATCGACCTGGAGCACCGTATTGTAGCTGCCCCAAGGGAAGTAGTTCACGACGAAGGCGTACTCCCAACTGTTGCCGCCCGAGTTGTCCCACACGCCGCCCAGCCTGGCCGCCAGCTCGACCCTCCTCGGAATGATGAAGTAGCCGGCCTGGAAGTACCCGCCCTGGGCGTGCGTCCAATCGTCCCGCCCGGTCAGTCGCTCCCACGCGCTCAGCTCGCTCTCGCCGTCAATGGCTCTCAACCAGTACTCAGCCGTCGCGGAAAACCCCCGGCAACGGAACGCCGCGTCGGCGCCGAACTGGGTCAAGTCCGTGCCCGTCAGGTCGACGGGGCCGTTCGGACCGATGCCGCGCCCGCGTCGAACCCGATCCGGGATCGGGTAGAACCCGCTGGTCCGGCGGTCGCCGTTGTCGTCGTTCTGCGCGAAGCTCAGGCCGACTTCCATCTGCGGGTCCTTCGAGTAGGCCAGGTCGCTCTCGGTCCGAATCGGCTTGCCCAGAATATGCGCCTCCAGCCGCGCGACGTACGCGAAGTTGGTGTCCAGCTCCTCCTGGGTCACGCGGTCGTCCTGGTTGTTGAGTCCATTCACGACGGCGACCGCATACGTCAGCCGCTCGGCGACCGTCCCGTGGAGCATGGCGCCCGCCGCCCGGGTGAGCTTGAACGTCTCGTTGGCCAGCGAACGGTCGACGAACTGCAGCACGGCCTTGCCCCAAGGCTCCTGCCGCCCGAACGGCAGCTTCAGCAAGCCGGCCGAGACCTGGAAGGCCTTGTCGAACTCGTACGTCAGCCAACCCCGATACGTCCGCCAGGCGTGCTCTTGATCGGTGTCGCCGGTGATGACCAGCGTATAGCGGAACTTCGGCGTGTGGATGTGCCCGCTGAAGATGACGCGAAGATCCTCGATGTCGATCCCGTTGATGTCGTCCTGCTTCTGCCTGCCGGCCCGACGCGGGTTGTCCGTCTGGCGGTTGAGGCCGGTCCATCGGACGTGCATCCAACCGCCGATCTTCAGCAGAAACTGCTCGTCCGCGCTGCGAATGTAGAATCCCCGGTCGTATCCGACCTGCTGAAGGTCCGGATACAGGCTCTCGCGAAACCCGCTGTCGGTCAACAACTCCCGAACCAACCGCCTGATCTCCTCGGTCCGCCCCATTCCCGGCGCGTCCAACCCGGCTTCCTCGGCCCGGCGCTGGAGATCGTGGATTCGTGCCTGCTGGGCGGCCGCCAGGGCCTCCAACTGCCGCAGTTGATCCCAAAGGCCATCGCTCTCCGCCCTCGCGACGGTTTCCGCGGCCCAGGTCGGCGCCGGCCGCCCGACGAGCCACGCCGCCACAACGACCTTCACGATCGCTCGAACCACGTCGAAAGCCCCTCGTGTCGCCCGTCCAAACGCCGTCAACTCGCTTCCGGAACCGGCGGACCCCGCGTGCTTTCACGATCCGTCGACACCGAAGCGGGCGCAGCAGCCGACTCGGACCGATGCGAGTCAGGGCCCCATCTAACCTTAATCGCCGATCGCTTTCCCAATTATCTCCTTGGCCCTGCGCAGCTCTGAATCCTCGATATAGTCCATGACGCCCTTGAGCTTCCCGCCGATGTCCTCATGGAGACTCTTCTTCTTCATGGGCACATCCCGCGTGAGCACGATGTGTCGAGTGGGTCGCAGCCCGCCGGTCTCCACGATCTTCCGCGCGCAGCCGTTCTCGCAGCCGTCCACGACGATCAGCTTCCTGGCGGCCCGCGCCTTTCCGATGATCGCCGGGGGCTTGCCCGGCACGGCGGCAAGGCACCCGATCCCCACCTTCTCCAAACCCTGCTCCTTGACCACATCGAGCCCGGCCAGCATCGTCATGATCCCCGCGTTCGACATGCCGCCGGAGCAGACGAACATGACGTTCTCGTGCGTGTTCTTGCCCGCCTCCCATTGCATG
>CAZKCX010000288.1:0-3690 GCA_964550865.1 uncultured Planctomycetales bacterium | reverse complement strand
GATCAGGTACACGCCGCCCAAGAGCACGAGCACGCCACAGATCTTCTTGACCACCACCGCGCCCTTTGACGCCTCGCTCCAATTGAGGTAGTGCTGTACGAGCTCGGTCGACGTGCCCGCCAGCACGATCACGCTGCAATGGCCCACGCCGTACACCGCCAGAAGCAGAACGCCGTAGGCCATGTTCGTGGCCGACAGCTTGAACGTCACGCCCAGCATCGGCGCCATGTAGGCAAACGTGCACGGGCCCAGGGCGATGCCGAAGACCAGCCCAAGAACGAACGCAGCCAGCATGCCCTTGCGCTTCATCCCGACCTGGCCCGGGCCCGACCACGGCATCGGAATCACGTCGAGAAGGACCAGGCCCACGACAAAGAAGATGACGGCGACGAAGTAGTTCCCGTAGGCACCGACGTCGCCCATCATTCGTCCGAGACCTGCCGTGATGGCCCCGATCGCGGCGATCGTGATCAAGATTCCCACGGCGAACAGCGTCGAGATGAAGAACGCCCGACGCGTCGTCATCTGTCCCTGCTGGTCGATGAACCCGACGATGAGCGGAATGCTCGCCAGGTGGCATGGGCTCAACAGAATGCTCAGCACGCCCCAGACGAAGGATGCCCCTAAAGCGATAAGGGGCGTGCTCTCGACGGCCCGCGTCAGCGTAGTAAACAACTGCTCCATGCTACTTGACTCCAACCATGGCCAGCTTGGATTCGAGGGCCTCGGCGTCCATCGCCCCCGTCGTCCGAAACGCCTCCTTGCCCGCCTTGTCGTACAAGATCAACGTGGGGATCGACCGGACGTGGTATCGAGCGGCCAGCACCTGCTCTTGCCGAGCTTCCAGATAGACGACATTGACCTGGTCTTCGTACTTCTGACGAAGGGCCTTCAGGACGGGCAACATCTTGTCCGGTCCACAACAGCTCGCGCCACTGAACGCAACGATCGCAGGCCTGCCTTTTCCTCTGGCCTCGTCCAGTGGGTTGTTTCTTGCCAGGGTCGCTTGCTCCTTCGCCCACGGCGCGGAGACAACGATGTTGAACTTGCCGCCGAGCCCTCGGATGTGCTCCTCCACCGCCTCCTGCCTCTTCTCCTGGAGCACGTACTGCCGGAGATGCGGTCGGACCTGATCCAGCCCCGCGCCGCAGAAGAGGTGGACGTTCCGATCGTAGAAGCCCACGATGTCCTGGTCCGTGACGTCGATGGACTTGGTCAGGCGATCGAGATAGGCGCGAATGACCTCGGCGTCGCCCTTGTCCTTGGGGTCCTGCCCATCCTGTTCGAGCGTCCTCCTGGCCGTGGCGGCAAGAAGCCTCTTGGCGGTCTCGTTCTCCAGCAGAAAGAAGGCGTTCTTCCGCAGTTGCTCCCGCAGCTCGGGCGGCTCGCCCGAGATGATCTTCGTCAGGTCGGCTTTGCCTATCTGAACGGGATCGGATCGCAACAACAGACCTTCGGGCAAGTCCCCGACCTTGGCATGCGTCAGCACGCTCGTGGCCAGCCCGGGGTAGAGACTCTCCAGCGCCCCGGGGCCCTTGGGCGATGTCTCTTCCCCCAGCGCGATCGAGGCCGCGACGAAGGCGACGATAAGAACCGAGACCGATCGTATGTGACCTAGCATTCCGGCTGCTCCTATTTCAAGTCCACGCCGAGTTCCTTCCACTTGCCGAGAATGTCCTCCTTCGAGAAGAACCCCTCGTGGCGGAACCGTTCCTTGCCGGCCGCGTCGTAGAAGATCTGCGTCGGAATGACGCGGATCCCGTACTTCGCGCCGGCCTGCCTGTCCTCCCAGACGTCGATGAAGACGACCTCGAACTTGTCCTTGTATTCTTTCTTCAACTCCTCAAGGATCGGCGCCATCATCTTGCACGGGATGCACTTGCCCGCGCCCAGATCGACCATCCGCGGCAGGCCCGCCGTCACCGGGGCGGTGGCGGGCGATTCTCCCGCCCGCGACACGCCGGCCACTGAGCCGGTAGCATTTGCCTTCGGTTCGTGCGCCGCGGCATCATGTCCGCTGCTGGTCTTCAGGGCCAACACAATACCGACCACGAGGACCAAGACCAGGACGATGCCGATCTTGCCTACTTTGCTCATCCGAGACACCCCTTCTTTTCGCCACACATATCCCACCCAGTGGCCAAACGCCCACAGACCTGCCAGGAACGCCACCAGCACGATCGGATGGAGCCCGTTGCCGGCACTACCACCACTGCACGGGCACTGCCCCAGCATTTCCATCAGCCGAATACTCCTCGATTTCGCATCGGACGTTCCGTCGTCGCGCGTCAAGCCACGAGGACCCAAGAACGCGGTTACTGCGACTCAGTCCCCGAATGCCCTGCTCTGCCAAGGCCGCTTGGGTCCGCCTACCCGGCCAGCAAACCGCGCCCGCGCTCGGCTGCCTTCTCGATTCGCTCATCCGTGACCGGAGACTTGCCCTTCTCCATCCCTAGGTCCGCGAGTCGCACGTGGGCGAAAGTCGTGAATCCCGCTTCTTTCAGGCAGTTCTTCGCACAGTCGAGTGGGCAGCCGTCAATGGCCAGAACCTGGCTGGCCGCCTCGGTGGTGGCCACAATCCCGCTGACGCGCCCGCCAATACCGGCCAGACAGTACATCTTCCCCTTGCCTTCGCGGGTCAGCAGCCGGGCCGCCCGGTCCGAGATCTCGCCCACGTCCGACGCCCCGGAGCACGCGAAGATCAGCTTCGGCGCTGTCGAGCATTCACACTCGCACGATATCTTGTCACTCATCGTTGCCTTCTCCGTACTGGATGCCGGGTGACGTCGACTCAGCGGACGCCCTTCGGAAACGCCGCTAGGAGATCATGCCCTTGATCTCGTCGACGCTGGGCACCTTGCCGACGACCTTGACCTGCCCATCAACGGCCAGCGCGGGCGTCATCATCACGCCGAACTTCGTGATCTCACCGATCTGGGTGACCTTCTCGAGCTCGTACTCGATGCCGAGGTCCTTGGCCGCCGCCTCGGTGTTCTCGGCCAGCTTGTCACACTTAGCGCACCCCGTGCCGAGGATTTGCAGTTTCTTGGCCACGGCAGGCCTCCTTTCGTCAATCCGCCACGCCCAGGCCCGTGCAGACCTCGACGAGGGCATCCTTGATATCACCGAACTCCCCCGCGAATACAGGCTCACAGCCCCTCACAGACACTTCGCCTGAGTGCACACGGAGTGCAAACGCCAAACACGTTTGCTCGCCACAGGTCTTGCAGTTCGTCTGAGGCAGACGCTTGAAGATCTCCAGCGCCGGTGGCCGGGCACGCATCTCGTACGACGGCTCGATCTGGCCCCGGCGACGCCAGACGTCATTGACCCGTCGCCGGATGGACTCCAGTGTCCGCCACGCGTCGACGATCTCGTCGGCCTTAGCCACCGCGATGCGGCGGGGATACAAGCTGATCATCCGATAGCGGTCGAGGAAGGTAAACGTCTGGCCCTTGGCGTTGTACGACGCCTCCTGCATCTCGGCGTTCAGATAGGGCAGCGCCTTGGTCAGATCACCCGAGAGGTGGGCGATCAGCCGGATCTTTGTCGGGTCGGCCACGCAGGGCGCCAAGACCATGATGACGGCCCGTCCAAACACGTCCTGCTCGAACGTTTCGGGCTCGTCGCCGGGTACGTCGATCTCGGCCTGGCGATGCTCCACCCAACCTGAGCAGACGAAGTCGGCCA
>CAZKCX010000287.1:0-8341 GCA_964550865.1 uncultured Planctomycetales bacterium | reverse complement strand
GCATGGCGGTCCGCAGGGCCTCCGGCTGCTCCATGATCTCCTTGAGCATGAAGTGCTCGTAGCCGCCGAGCTCGATCTGCTCGAGCGACATCTCGAGCTCTTGCACCGGCTTGGTCACGGGCACCGCGTCGAGCGTGGTCGAGCGGAAGCCGTCGCGGGTGATGACGGCCATCTCGCCGTCGGCCATGTAGATGACCTGCGACGTGTGCTCGACGATGGCGGAGGCGTCGCTGGCGGCCAGGTACTCCCCGTCTCCGACGCCGACGATCAGCGGACTGCCCCGCCTCGCGAGAACGAGGCGATCGGGCTCGTCGGCGCACATCACGGCGATGCCGTAGGTGCCGTCGATCTCCTGCAGGGCGGAGCGGACGGCCTCCTCGATGTTGAGGCCGCCGCCGTCGTAGAAATGCCCGATGAGCTGGGCGAGGACTTCTGTATCGGTTTCGCTCTGAAACGCAACGCCCTTTTGCTCCAGGTAGGTCTTCAGGGCAAGGTAGTTCTCGATGATGCCATTGTGCACGACGATGATCCGCCCGGACTTATCGATGTGCGGATGGGCGTTGGTCTCCGACGGGCCGCCATGCGTGGCCCATCGGGTGTGGGCGAGCCCGACTGTCCCGCTGAGACCGCTTGGCAGCTTCTTCTCGAGCTGGGTGATGCGACCGACGGAACGGAATACCGCCAACGAACCGTTTTGGATCACGCCGATGCCGGCCGAGTCGTAACCCCGGTACTCCAACCGCTTGAGGCCCTCGACCAGCACGGGCACGGAGTTCTTGAATCCGATATAGCCAACGATCCCACACATGCGTCCGATGCTCCCTCAGGATGTAAGGAGGGCCCGTGGAGACGAGAATGACAGCGCCACGAAGCTGATACGTCTATTGTATCGGCTCGGGTCGCTCGGAGTTCCACCCGTTTGCGAATCCCCGGCCGTCCCAAGCCCAGACACGGACCCCGAACGAGAGGCAACGTCCGAAGAACCCGGGGGAGATTGCCGGGACCCGAGACCCAGCCGGCCTCTGGTCAGGCAGTAGAACCCCCAATCCCACCAGCCGGACGGCGTCGGCCCGGACCGGACGCGGGTCTTTGGACCGCCGTGGGGTCGCGTCCTATAATGGACAGTTGCCGCAAGACGCCGTCGTCCCCCCGCGAGACCTGGAGTTGGCCGGTGAGCCTCTTCGAAGAGGTCGAACGAAAGCAGCGAGACCGGGTGGCCCCCCTGCCGGTCCGCATGCGGCCTACGTCCCTCGACGATTTTGTCGGCCAGCGCCACTTTATCGGACCGGGGAAGCTGCTCAGGCGGCTGCTCGAGTCGGACCGGCTCAGCAGCGCGATCTTCTACGGACCACCGGGCACGGGAAAGACCACGCTCGCTCGCATCATCGCCGAATACACGCAAGGGATCTTCCGGCAGGTCAACGCACCCGAAGCGGGCGTGAAGCAAGTCCGGGAGATCCTCGAGAAGGCCAAGGCAGACTTGACGGCTACCGGACGGCGAACCGTCCTGTTCATCGACGAAATCCACCGCTTCAATCGTGCGCAGCAGGATGTGCTCTTGGCCGACGTGGAGGACGGTCTGGTCATCCTGATCGGCGCGACGACAGAGAACCCGTTCTTCTCCGTGAACAGCCCGTTGATCAGTCGCAGCCAGATCTTCCAGTTCGAGCCGCTCTGCGAAGCCGACATCAAGCTTTTGCTCCGCCGCGCGCTCGAGGATCGGCCGCGAGGGATGGGCGCCCACGACGCCGAGGTCACGGAAGATGCGCTCGATCACCTGGCCACAATGTCCGACGGCGACGCGCGGCGGGCCCTATCTGCGTTGGAGGTGGCGATTCTCAGTCAAACACGCTCCCGGGAAACCGGCGAGATCCCCGGCCCGATCGTCGTTGACCGCGACGTGGCCGCTGAGTCGATTCAACGGAAGGCCATCGAATACGACCCCATCGGGGACAGCCACTACGATGCGATCAGCGCGTTCATCAAGTCCATGCGGGGCAGTGATCCCGATGCCACGGTCTACTGGCTGGCGCGGATGCTCTCGGCGGGGGAGGACCCGCGTTTCGTCGCACGACGGATCGCGATCTGCGCCGCGGAGGACGTCGGCAACGCTGCGCCGAATGCCCTGGTTTTAGCCCATGCGGCCTTTCAGGTTACAAATCTGATCGGCATGCCGGAATGCCAGCTCGTGCTGGCCCAGGCCGCCATCTACGTCGCGTGCGCGCCGAAGAGCAACGCATCCGCGACGGCGATCTGGTCGGCGATGGACGACGTCAAGAACGCCCGAACGGTGCCCGTGCCGGTCCATCTGCGGGATGCGCACTACAAGGGCTCAAAGCGGCTAGGTTACGGTGAGGACTACAAATACGCCCACGACTACGACGGCGGAATTGTGGCGCAGGATTATCTGGGTGTCGATAAGATATACTACGAGCCCACAGAGCGAGGGCACGAGGCGAAAATGGGAGCCTACCTGGAGAGATTCAGGCAGCTCCGCGAATCGGCCTCCAAACAATCAGGGGAATCAGGCCCGTGAAGAAGGAGCTACGCCAACGGCTCCGTGAGATCATGGCATCGATCGACCCGGAGGAGCTCCGCGCGCGTTCCGCCCTGGCCTGTCGGAGTCTGCACGACCAGCCGGAGTACCAGAAGGCCGAAGTCGTGCTCTTGTTCTTCTCGCTTAAGACCGAGGCCGACACGACGCCGCTCATCCTCAAGGCCTGGCAAGACCGCAAGCGCGTGCTGGCGCCGAAGGTCAGTTGGGAACAGCGGCGGATGCTACCGATCGAGATCCGGTCGGCCGCCGACGTGCAGGAGGCCACCATGGGCATTCGGGAGCCCGTGACGGGCATCCCGTTTCCGGTTCGCGACATCGATCTCGTCGTGCTTCCGGGGTTGGGTTTCGATGCGTTCGGCAATCGCCTGGGCCGGGGAAAGGGCTTCTATGATCGCTTCCTCGCGCACAAGGACTACAACGCCGTATCCTGTGCCCTTGCGATGGAGGAGCAGTTCGTGGAGTCGGTGCCCGTCGGACCGCATGACATGCCCGTGGACATGCTGATTACCGACAAGAAGGTTCGCCGGTTCGGCCGTTAGGAGAACATCCGTTCCGCCCCGTGCCGGGTCCGGAACGACCTACTGTGGGGGCGCGGACCGAAGAGGATCGGATCCGCCAGATCGCCGTTCGGTCCGGGCGCATGCTTGACCGGGAACCCCGGAATTTGGTACGCGTAGGGATAGGTATCGCCAGCCGCTAGACGACCCACCGCCTCGTTCCAACCGCGAAGGAGAACGCACCGTGGCGAGAATCTATTCGTATCCGTCGTCGAAGCGACGCCGTTCGAGCCGAAGGGTCTTGGCATGGATCCTCGGCGTCTCGGCCGTCCTGGGCGTGATCGTCTGGTGGGCCTACCGCGGCGACGCACGGGAGATCGTCACCGCGCAAGCCGAGGAGGGACAGTCCCTCCACCTGGCCGAGGCCGAGTCCACGGTAACCCGCGAGGTCCGTCCCGCCAAGCCGGATGATCCGGTGGAACGGGGCGCCCCCGGCGTTGTTGTTGCTCGGGCGACCTCCCCGAAGTCGGCCAAGAAGATCCAGGAGTCCACCCAGGCCGCGAAGGAAGCCCTGGCGAAGGACGACGTGCTCAGCGCGCAAGTGCAGCTCTCCGCCGCCCTCCGCGCGGGCGCCGCCGGCGATCAGGCGGCCGAGATCCGGGCAAAGCTGGTGCAACTCGCCAACAAGGTGATCTTCGAGCCGGGCCGCGTCTCGGGTGATCCGCGAACGAGCAGCTATGTCGTCCGGCGCGGCGACAACCTTCGGAAGATCGCCAAGCAGTACAAGATCACCGACGACCTCATCGCGCGAGTCAACAAGCTCGCCGACAAGAGCATGATCCGAGCGGGCGCGCGGCTCAAGGTCGTGAACGGCCCCTTCCACGCGCTCGTCGACAAGAGCGATCACCGTCTCGACGTCTATCTGGACGACGTCCTCGTGCGCACCTATCGGGTCGGGCTCGGCGAGCATGGCAGCACGCCGACGGGCACCTGGCGTGTCAAGAACAAGCTCAAGAATCCGACCTACTTCCCGCCGCGCGGCGGCAAGATCGTGCACGCCGAAGATCCCAACAACCCCCTCGGCGAACACTGGCTGGGGCTCGAGGGCGTGGCCGGCGAGGCCAAGGATCAGCTGCGCTACGGCATCCACGGGACGAACGAGCCCGAGAGCATCGGCAAGGACGCCTCCCTGGGTTGCATCCGCCTACACAACAAGGATGTGGCCGAGCTCTATTCCCTGCTGGTCACGAAGGACTCCCAAGTGATGATCACGGATTGAAGAGCTCCTTGGGGCCGAAGCGTCGTTCCCCGTATAATCTACGCATATGCGTTTCCCCCCGGGCAAGCCCGTTCGCGTCCTCTGCCCTGCAGCGGCCGTGCTGTTCTTGGTCGTGTCGTCGGCCGCCGACTCGACCAGGACGACCACGATGGCATCCCCCCCTGCCCCACGAGCCGCCTCCCAAGCCGTCCGGGAAATGTCCCAGCGGGAGTTCGCCGAATGTCTCGCGCAGCTTTCCGACCGGCAATGGCAGGTCCGCATTCGGGCGACGGACCGTCTCAAGGAGGCCGGCAAGGGCGCGTTGGATCGGTTGGCCCGTGCCTACCGGACAGCCGAGCACCCGGAGGTCCGACTGCGGATCAAGGAGATCGTGGAGCATATTGTCCTCGAAAGCGAACTGGACAAGCCGTCTGGATTCCTGGGCGTTCGGCAGAGGATCGTGACCGCCGGTGACGATCCCCGCGTCCCGCCCGGGCAGAGCGCGGTGGAGATCAAGGAGGTGCTGCCGGGAACGGCGGCCCAGAAAGCGGGCTTGGTCCAAGGCGACCTGATCCGCGCAGTCGAGGGCCGTGCGATGGAGGCGACGCGTCGTGCGGACGCCTTCGCCCAGTACATCTCCAAGCTTCCGCCGGGAACCGATATTCGCCTCACGATCGTCCGCGGAACCCAGGAACGAGATCTCACGGTCACCTTGATGGCCCGCCCGCCGGAGTACGTCGATCGGCGTTCCGAGCCGTACTTGCAGGCCCTGGCGCGTTTCGCCGAGACCTGGCGGGAGCGATTCGACCCGAACGACCCGTTCGTGGAGCACATCCCCGCCGACCCCACTTCGGAAGAGGGCGGCCGACGCCCCCACCCCAGGGTCCGCATCGTCGTGCCTCGCGAATAGACGGGTCCGAGTTGCCGGCGTTCCTTTCTTCGCCTTTCGACATTGTTCCCCGCGCCGACCCCGCTACAATGGCACATCGTGCCGGCGCAACCGTGCGAACCACGACGCACGGAGCCGAGTTGTGATCATCGCGGGAATCGACGAGGCCGGATACGGCCCGCTATTGGGTCCGTTGGTCGTCTCCTCCTGTGTCTTCGAAGTGCCCGACGACCAGGCCGACACGTCGCTCTGGGAACTGCTTCGGGAGAGCGTCGCGCCGAGTGTCCGCAAACGCGATCCCCGCCTGCCCATCTCCGACAGCAAGAAGCTCCATAAGGGCGACGACGGCTTGGCCCACCTGGAGCGGACCGCCCTGTCGTGTCTCCTCGTCGGTGGCGATATCCCCGCGACCTTCCGCGAGCTTCTGAATCGACTCGCGCCCGGGACGGCCGACGCCGCGAAGCGCTACCCGTGGTACGCCGGGCTGGACCAGGCCCTTCCGCTGCGATGCGAGCCGACCGAGCTTGCCATGCACGCCAACGCCCTCCGACGCAACCTCGCCGGCCGAGGGTGCAGCCTGCTCGGCGCGATCAGCGAGACGCTATGTGAAGGGCACTTCAACGACGTCGTCTCGAAGACACGAAACAAGTCGCTCGTGCTTCTGAACCTGACGCTGCGGCTGATCCTACGGATCGGCAAGGCGCACGGGGGGCGCTCCATACGGATCTACGTGGATCGGCAAGGAGGCCGGACGCGATACGGCCGCTGGCTGATGACGGGTTTCGACGGCCACGAGCTGAAGATCGTGAACGAATCGAACGAGCGAAGCGCGTATCGTCTCCACGGTCCGAACGCCGAGTGGCAGGTCGAATTCATCAAAGGCGGGGAGGATCGTCAGCTGCCCGTAGCGCTGGCCAGCATCTACAGCAAGTACATCCGAGAGTGCTTCATGTGCCTGTTCAATGCGTATTGGCGTGAGCGCTCGCCCACCGTGCGGCCCACGGCCGGCTACTACAGCGACGGCAAACGATTCCTCATCGACATTGCGCCGCATCTGCGGGAGCTGAAGATCCCCCAGGCCGAGCTGGTGCGACAGCTTTGAGGGGGCGACATCAACGATCGAACGAACGCGCGGGATGTGGCCCAGTCGCCCTCGACTGGGATAGGATGTGGCCCAGTCGCCCTCGACTGGGATGGGATCCCAATCTCCACGGCCGGGGGCGGCCGTGCCACACAGTAATTGCTTCAGCGCCCCGTCGCCCTCGACTGGGACCTTTCCACGGTTCACGGCCGGGTTTGTCACGGCGAAGCGTAGCGAAGCCTGGAGGCGGCCGTGCCACACAGTGATTGCTTCAGCGACAGCTCTGGGACAGGACGATGACGGCGAAGAGCCAGCGAGACCAATACGTCTACGACTATCCCAGGCCCATGGTCATGGTGGACGTCGTCGCGCTACGCATCGTCGAGGAGCGTCTTCGCGTGCTGCTCGTTCGGCGGGGCAAGGAGCCCTTCAAGGATCGTTGGGCCTTGCCGGGCGGGTTCATTGAGATGGACGAGAAGCTGGACGAATCCGCCCGGCGCGAGCTCGCCGAGGAGACGGGACTTACGCTACCCAAGACGGCCGCCTTCCCGGGTGCATTCGCGCCCGTCGTGTGGATGGACCAGTTGCGGACGTTCGGCGATCCAGGCCGCGATCCGCGAGGCCGGGCGGTCAGCGTTGCCTACCTCGCGCTGCTTCGACCCGACGCCGAATCCGAGGTCCGTGGCGGAGACGACGCGGCCGACGCACGATGGCACAACGCCCATCGCTTGCCGAAGCTTGCCTTCGACCATCGCGAGATCATCCGGTGCGCGCTCGAGCGGTTGCGCGGGGGCCCCGATGCCGACGGATTCCTCTTCCACCTTCTCCCGACGGAGTTCACGGCCGCGGAGTTCCGCAGCACCTGCCGGCTGATCCTGCGATGCGACGAGAAGGAAGCGCTCCGGCTGGAGCGGGATCTCCGCACGCGCAACACGATCGAGCCGGTCACGGCGGGCGGGGGCTCGGTGGCCGCGTCACCGCCTCGACGATTCCGTTATCGCGGTTGAGGATTGGTCTGCGCATCGGCCCCGGATCGAGGGGAGGAAATCTACAGCTCCTTCACGGCGTTGAGCAGGTCCTGCACCGCCTGCTTGCCGTCACCGAAGTACATCAGCGTATTGTCGGCGGCGAAGAGCGGGTTGGGAATCCCCGCGAACCCCGGGCTCAGGCTCCGCTTGATGACGATGACGGTCTTGCTCTTGTCGACGTCGAGGATGGGCATGCCCGCGATCGGACTGTCGGGATTCTCCCGGGCGTCGGGGTTTACCACGTCGTTCGCCCCAAGAACGATCGCCACGTCCGTCTGCTCGAACATGGAGTTCGCCGTCTCGAGCTCTTTGAGCTTGTCGTAGTCAATGTCGACCTCCGCCAACAGGACGTTCATGTGCCCGGGCATCCGGCCGGCGACGGGGTGGATCGCGAAGTTCACCTCCACTCCCTTGCTCTCGAGTGTGTTCGTCAGATCGCGGACGACCTGTTGCGCCTGGGAAACGGCCATGCCGTAGCCGGGCACGATCATCACCTGCTGCACGCCGTCCATGAGCATGGCCACCTCCTCGGCCGAGGTGCTCTTGACCTTGCCTTCGTAGACCTCGTCGTCGGAGGGCCCGCCGCCGCTCGCACCGAGCTCACCGAACAAGACACTCAGGAGCGTGCGATTCATCGCCCGGCACATGATGAGGGTGAGGATCACGCCCGAGGCGCCGACGAGCGAGCCGGCGATGATCAGCATGTTGTTGTTGATCACGAAGCCCGTCGCGGCCGCCGCGAGCCCGGACAGGGAGTTCAGCAGTGCGATCGCCACCGGCATGTCCGCCCCGCCGATGGGCATGGTCACGAGCACGCCGAGAATGCTCGCGACGAGCACGAGGCCGAAGTAGATCCACGTCGCGTCGCCCGGATCGAGGACGATGAGAACCCCGATGCCCACGGCACCCAGGAACAGCAGCACGTTGAGGACCTGTTGCCCCGCGAAGTGCAGCGGCTTCTTGAAGGCCTTGATCTCCTGGAGCTTCGCGAAGGCGACCAGGGACCCCCACAGGGTCACCGCGCCGATCAG
>CAZKCX010000286.1:0-8379 GCA_964550865.1 uncultured Planctomycetales bacterium | reverse complement strand
CGATGGTGGCGGGTGCGGTCCTGTCCATAGTCGCACGACTTGTGAAACGCGGTACTTGTAGGTCGGCTACATGGCCGACCTCTCCCGCCGTGCCTTGATTACCATGTTTGGTGGTGCAGGTCGAGATGTGGTCGTGTGTTCGGGCCTTCCATGTCTTGCCGTCTCCGGTCGAGTGAGCCGTGTCGCAGGAAGGGAATACGAACGATCTCCGCTGACCGCGCTCAGTACGCCCCATACGCGCGGATCGTATCGAACATCGCGAGCACGTTTTCGAGCGGGGTCTCTTCGAGGATGGTGTCGTGGCTGGCACCTGCGACGTACCCTCCGCCGGGCATCATGATGGCCAGCGTTTCCCGCGTCCTCTCGACCACACTTCGCGGCGTGCCGTTGATCAGGACGTGATGGGAATCGATCGCGCCGTTGAGCAGGATCTTGTCGCCGAATTCCGCCTTGAGCGTTCGGGGCTCCATTCCCGCGCAGCCGGGCTGCAGCGCGTGGAGACCGTCGAGGCCCGCGTCGATCATCATCGGGATCAGCGGCGCGAACCCGCCGCAGCAGTGCATCATGACCTTCAGGCCATGGGCGTGTCCGAGGTCGATCAACCGCCGCAGGTGCGGCATGATGAACCGCTCGAAGAGTGCGGGGCTCAGCAGCGGACCGTTCTGACTGCCGAAATCGTTTCCGAAGAAGAAGACGTCGATCACATCGGCCGCGGCGTCGAAGACCCGTTGGCTGCTCGCCGCATAGAAATCGACGAGGTGCCCCAGCACGGCGTCGACCAACTCCGGATCGTCGTACATCTTGAGGTAGAGGTCTTCCATCCCGAGCAGGTCGATCGCATCGTGCCAGAACGGCGACCAGTCGCCGCCGAGGATCGCATACGCCCCGCCCCAGGCCTCGGCCTCGGCGCGAAGCCGCGAGACGTCCACGCAGGCCGGGTCGGGCCAGGGGTACTCGTGCACGTCCTGTAAGGTCGCGTCCTGGAGTGGATGGCTCAGCGGCTGGCCGTAGCCCAGGCCGGTGCGTTCGATGCCGAAGACGGTTCGGCACGTTGCGCCCTCCGAGAGGGGCGATTCGGGGAGTGCGTATGGTGCGAAGACGCGCCGGAAGTCGTCCCCCAGCCGCACGCGAAGTCCCTCGTCGTCGAGGCCGAGTTCCCGCTTGGCCTTCGCCCAGAACTCCGGGGACGACCCGCACCACGCCGGCACGCGGTCGGGTGGTTCATGCGCAAAGGCCGTGCGTACACGCTCGCGCGGGGTCATGGAGTTTCCGTCGCGGTCATCGTCACCATGTCAACCGTGGTTCTCTCGGGTACGTCGTACGTCTACACAGAGCGCGTCCATCCGTACGGACGGAAACGTAGGGCCCCGTCGGCAAACGGTCAAGGAAGTCGGTGGGAAGACAGGGAATGGTCTTCGGCCGTTCCGTTGGGATTCGCGCTCTGAAGAGGCCGCGCGCCCCACCAGGGGCATGCGGCCTTACGCGTCATTCGCGGAAGACGTCGGCGCCGCTACTCCCGGCGCCTGAGGAGCGCCGCCATTCCCAGGAAGAGCAAGCCCACAGTACCGGGCTCCGGAATCAGTATGGCGTTCATCTCGACACCGTGGCCGAACTCCGGGCCTTCGCCCAGCATGCCGGGGATCGTGTATTCGTAGGTGAAGGTCCCGTCCATCGTGACGCTCACCGGCAAGCCGCCGACGATATCGAAGTCCAAGTCGTAGGTCTCGGGTTGAACGCTCCAGCTGTTGTCCGAGGCAGGGCCCACGTAGAGGCCTGGAATGTAGACATCGACGTTCCCCCCGCCGAAGACGTCGGTCAGCGTGCTCCCGATACCGTCGGCGTCCAGATGCCCCGGGGTGACCACCGAGAACTGGCTGATGTACAGCCCGCCCGGTTGGGCGGTGATCGTGCCCGCCGGCGAGCCCAACAGCAGGACATCGACCGAAACGGATTCGGCATTGCTCAGGGCCGCTGATTGGATGACGAAGGTATCGCTCTCGCCGATCTCGTCGTCGTCGCTGTAGAACGTGACCGCGAACGTCCCACCGCCGGCCATGGTGACCGGATCAGGAACCACGAGGTCGTTGGGCTCGACGTCCAACGTCAACGTCCCGCTGGTCACCTGGTAGGTGTACGTGATTGCGTCACCCAGCACGGGGGAAACAGCCAGAAGAACGACCGCAATCGCCGCGATGGATCTCATGCGTCTTCCTCCTTCTATCGATCCGCCTGCGATGATGCTCATGCATTGCCGCGTCGCTTTGCACCCGATCTGCTCCAAAGCGGAGGCCGGGGCGTTTGCCAAGCGTCACGACGCTGGAGGCTTCCCCCTCTCAGCATGGGTCCCCGCAAACGTCCACACACCAACCCCTGCCTAGACTGTACACCAGGTTCTCTGGCGTGCAAGCACAGGAACGATTTACTGTTCTATTCCTCGTTTTTGGCGCGGGTTTCTGCCCCTGTCTCTTGGTGGGAAGTACCCATCGGCTTCGTCTCCCGGCTGGGGCAATCGGGGGGTTCGGGAAGAAGGCCTTCCCGGCCAAGCACTTCCCGAAGGCACTTGCCCGGCGCGCGAGGCGTCCGCCAGAGCTCAGCGATCCGGTGGGAGTCGAAGGAACTTTTGCACGCGATGCGACTTGCTGTTGTCGGCCACGTCACCCAGATAGAGATTGCCCTTCTCAGTGAACTTCCGGACCACGTGCCGGCCGTAGTCGGTGATCCAAGCATTCCCGTTCCGGTCGATCACGATGTGATGCGGGTTCTTGAAGGTGCCGTTTCCCCAAGCGAACAAGTGCTTTCCGTCGGTGGAGTAGACGCGTACCTGCGGGTCCACCGCGTTGATCACCCAGACGCGATCCTTCTTGTCCACGGCCACCCCGGTGACGTATCGCCATCGGTAGGCAGGTGTTTGGTCGGGCCACGTCGGATCCACCTCATACCCCACGGCCAGATTGATCTTGGGGTACGCCGAGGCGGCCGGCGCCGAGCCGCTTGTGATCATCGTGGCGGCAAGCACAACGATGCATGCCATGGGTCTCTGTCCACGAAGACAGACCCCATCCACGGCGTGGCAGTCCGCGATTCGCCGAAGCGCTGTCTTCCGCATATCGACCTCCCTAGTCGGTTGGGTAAGGCAGCCTTGCCGATTTTCGTCGCCGAGCGGTCTTCCTGCACCCTTGCCGGTCGCCCCCTACTCTTCGAGCGTTCGTGACTGCCCGAGTTGGCGCGCCGAATCCAGCTCGATCAGCTCGTCCAACATTCGGCAGTAGCTTTCATAGCGCTCCGGATGGATCTCCGCCGCGCGGACGGCCTGCTTGACCCCGCAGGTCGACTCGTCCTCGTTGGTGTGGGCGCAGTCGGGGAATCGGCATCGGTTGAGATGAGGCTCGAAATCGGGGAAGTGCATCTCGAGCTCGCCCGGCTCGATGCCGCTCATCTCGAACTGCCGGATGCCGGGGGTATCGACGACGTACCCGCCCATGTCGAGCTGGAGGAGCTCCGCGGTGGTGGTGGTGTGTCGCCCCTTGAAGGAATCCTCGCTGACCTCCCCGACGCGGAGCTGGAGATCGGGTTGGATGGCGTTGATGAGCGAGCTCTTGCCGCTGCCGCTCTGCCCCGCCAGCACGGTTACCTTGTCGCGGAGGATTTCCGCCAGCGCGTCGATCCCCGTTCCGTCGAGCGCGCTGGTCTTGAGAATGGGGATCCCCAAGTCGGCGAAGCGTGCGACGATCTCGTCCGTCAGGCCGACCTCGTCCAGGTCGATCTTGTTCACGCAGAGAACGGGCTCGAGTTCGCCGATGGAGGCCGCCACCAGGTAGCGATCGACCAGGTGCGGCTTGATCTCAGGCAAGATGATCGAGCTGACGATCACCACCTGATCGACGTTCGCCGCGATGGTGTGTTCCTTGTCGCCGTAGCGCCGCTTCAGCTCTGTCCTGCGTTCGGCCACGGACTCGATGACGCCCTCGCGCTCGACGCCCTCTTCGTCGGCGACGATGGAGAACATAACGCGATCGCCCACGGTCACCGGGCTCCGCTGATCGATCAGGCGCGTGCGCAGGATGCGGCGTACCGTGCAGGGCCACGTCTGCCGGCCGTCGTGGACGTCGGCGATCTGTCCCCGAACGGCAAGCACGATGCCGGGGATTTGATTCTCGGCGGCAGCGGCGGCAGGTTCCCCGTTCTCATCGACGATGATCGTGCGTTTGCGGCTCAGCTCGCCCTTGCGGCTGAGCCGCTCCTGCGTGACCTCGTCTTCCTGCTCGAAGCGACCCTCTTGATACCAGCGGGTGAAGTCTTTCTCGCGCTTCGGCTCCAATCGGTTGCTGCGGAATCGGACGCGGACCTTGCGTTTTCCGCTCTTGCCCGACTTGCCTTTTCCCTTGCCCTTGCTCATAACCCGCCAAGAACGAATCGCGGAAATCCACGGGAGTTATGCGACGCCTCGTTCGAGGTGTCAAGCAGACCGCCGGCTCCCTACCGCCGGCGGCATCTCACACCTCCATTGTACGGTCTCGGTGTCGATTCTCGATGTGCAAGCCGTAACGGAGAATGGGATGCTCACGCGCGGTTCGTGGGTTCGCCGCGGGCCGCCTCCACCATCCGCCAGATTCGCTCGAGCACGGGCGGAAGGCCCTCGCCGGTGGCGGCGCTGATCTTGAGCACCTCCTTGCCGAGGTCCTTCGCGAAGTCGTCGGCCATCTCCGGGGCGTCGGTGAGGTCCATCTTGTTCGCGACGATCAGCTCGGGCTTCTCGGCGAGCAGTCGAGAGTGCTTCTCCAGCTCGCGGCGAATGGCATGATAGTTTTCCACGGGGTCGCCCTTGGTGGGGAAGACGTCAACAAGATGGACGAGCACGCGCGTCCGCTCGATGTGCTTAAGGAAGGTATCGCCGAGCCCTTTCCCTTCGTGCGCCCCCTCGATCAGTCCGGGCAGGTCCGCCATGACGAACCGTCGCCACCCCCGCAGCTCGACGATCCCGAGTTGCGGGTCGAGCGTGGTGAAGGGGTAGTCGGCGATCTTGGGCCTGGCGTGGCTCAGGCGGGCGAGTAAGGTGCTCTTGCCGGCGTTGGGCATGCCGACGAGGCCCACGTCGGCGATCAGCTTCAGCTCGAGCCGTAGCCAACGCTCCTCGCCTTCCTGGCCGGGGGTGCACTCGCGGGGCGCTTGATTCGTAGGCGTGGCGAACCGGCGGTTGCCCTTGCCGCCTTCCCCGCCGGCGGCGATCAGGACGGGTTGGCTCGGCTCGACGAGGTCCTTCAACAGGATGCCGGTCTCGCGGTCGTAGATCAGCGTGCCGGGCGGCACCTCGATGTGCAGGTCCTTGCCGCAGCGCCCGGTCTTGTTCTTGCCCTGGCCGTGCCGGCCCCGTTCGGCGATCCAGTGGTGGCGCCCTTTGAGATCGATCAGGGTATCGACGCCCTCGACGGCGACGAAGTGGACGCTGCCGCCGTCTCCGCCGTCTCCGCCGTCCGGGCCTCCGTGGGGGACAAACTTCTCCCGGCGGAAGCTTACGCAGCCGTTCCCCCCGTCTCCGCCCTTCACGTAGATCTCTGCCTCGTCGATAAACATGCCCGGTCCCTGGCATCCTGCCAAATCGCAAAGAGGGTGGCCGACAGATGCCACCCTCGCAAGGAATCCAACTTTGCGCGCCGACGCCGCCTCAGCCACTCGGCCGCGCTCGCCGTCGATCAGCCGGCGGTCGGCTGGACCGAGACACGCCTGCCCTTGAACTCGACCTTCCCATCCACGATGGAGAAGAGGGTATCGTCCCGCCCGCGTCGGACGTTCATCCCCGGCTTGAACGGCGTGCCGCATTGGCGAACGAGGATCGCACCCGCCTTGACCCGTTCCCCGCCGTACCTCTTGATGCCGCGATACTGGGCATTGCTGTCGCGACCGTTCCGACTCGACCCCTGTCCCTTCTTGTGTGCCATGGCTGCGTCTCCACGTCTCGGCGGCGGCCCGATCGTGTCGAGCCGGGCGCTGCGTCTGCTTATCTCATGATCCACTTCGTTCCCAACCGGCCGACCCGCGCGGCATCCCGCGTCTTGGTGTCGCCCGGCAAGAGGTACTCGATGACCAACGTCTTGCGGAGCGTGTAGAACTTCGGATTCACGGGCACCTCGATCTCCGTCCTGCTTCCGAGCTTCTTGACTCGCACCTCGGGCTCGCCCGGCTTGTAGTTCGGGTTCCTCATCAGGGTCGATTCCCCCGAAAGCCCGGCGACGAACACCGAGAAACGGTTTGCGTTGATGTCGAACTGCGGCCAGATGGCCACGCTGCTCTTGGCATTGTCCCCGCCTTGGAGCAGTCGTCCCATGACCTTCACCGGCTCCACCAGGAAGGGGTGGGTCGGACGATGCCGCTTTCGGATGGCCTCGAACACCATCGGGTGCACGCCGGGATCGCCGGGGACGATCTGCATCGTGTTGGTCATCAGCGCAAACCGCGGAAGGAACTGCACCTCGCGGCCGGTGTTGTTTGTCACCGTGTAGAGCATGTACCAGAACGTGCGCGGTTTCGCCTTCCCAGGGAGCTGGACCGTGATCGTCTGGGGATCAGCGAAATCGAATCGCAGCTCCCATGCCTTCGGGGCCACACTCGGCTCGGGTACGGCATGGGCCCAGTCGGCCAGAGCGCCGCAGACGAACACGATCGCAATGACGGCTGATCTTGGATTCATGACTCGCGTAGCCTCCTTGCAGGTTCTTTAGCTAGATCGGCCACTCTGTGGCCAACGCTTCGAAACTTGCATCCTCGCAAGGGGAAGCCTATAAGCGTTCTGGTTCGGTCTCCGGCGTATTTCGCCCCTGCCGTCGGCGGGCGGTGCGCGAAGCCGAGCCCTATATTCTAAGCATAAGCGCTTCGATGTCAATTGTTTGGGCGTCGAGAGATCGCTCGGGAGGGCCCGACCGGGATGGAGCTTCGCTGGTCGCGTCAAGAACTCGTTTGCCGGCACGCATTTACCATCGCGCGTGCCACGACCTCGGTCAAGGAGACCGTCCGCGTCGAGATCGAGCACGACGGCATCGTCGGGATGGGAGAGGCCGTGCCTTCCTCCTACTACGGACAGTCCGTGGATTCCGTCGAACGCACCTTGCCGAGGCTTGCCGACCTGCTCGGGGACGATCCCTTCCAGTTCGAGCCGATCCTTGCTCGCTGTGTGCACGACTGCGGCGGCCAGCGAGCGGCCATCGCCGGCGTCGACGGTGCCCTCCACGACTGGGTCGGCAAGCGCCTTGGGGTGCCTGTCTGGCGATGGCTGGGGCTGGACGCGAGCGCCGTGCCCACCACCTCATTTACGATCGGCATCGACGAGCCGGACGTCATCGAGGCCAAGACCGCCGAGGCCGCCGAGTTCCCCATTCTCAAGGTCAAGGTCGGAACCGAGCGGGACGAGGCCATCCTTAAGGCCATTCGCCGCGTCGCGCCGGACAAGATCATCCGCGTCGACGCGAACTGCGGCTGGACGGCCGCATCGGCCGTGGAGCACATCCACCGGCTGCGGCGCTTCGATCTCGAGTTCATCGAGCAGCCCATCGCGCCGGGAGATCCTAGCGCCCTTCGCTCGATTCGCGAGGCCTCGCCGGTGCCGATCGTGGCCGACGAGAGCAGCGTCCATCCCGCCGACATCCTGCCGCTGAACGGGTGCGTGGACGGCATCAACATCAAGCTCTCCAAGTGCGGGGGCATCCGGCTGGCGTTGCGGATGATTCATCTCGCCCGTGCATGTGGGTTGAAGATCATGCTGGGTTGCATGCTCGAGAGCAGCCTGGGCATCGCGCAGGCGGCGCAGCTCGCTCCCCTCGTGGATTGGATCGACCTGGATGGGCACCTGCTCATCTCGAACGACCCCTTCGAAGGGATCGGCGGTGAGCGAGGCCGACTCACCCTCACCGATCGACCCGGTCTGGGCGTGGTGCTCCGGGACTGATCCGATGCCCGCGCAACCGCCCTGATCGGGTGACTCATCGTTGCCGGGTGACCCACCGCAGCCTGATGTCCCACGGCAACTGGGTGCCCCACCTCAGCCGGGTGGCCCACCGCTTCCAGCGGTGGGGGACACGAATTCGCGCGTGTGCCGACTCACCCACTGCTGCACGTGTTGACTCGTCGATCGAACGTGATGTCAAACCACGTGGGTCCGGTGCTGCGTCGAGGAGTTGCGCCCTCCTGGAATCCGCCGTCGGACAACGGTAGAGTGCATCCCTTCGGAGAATCGCCATGGACCATGCGAACGCCTGGTACGAATCGGATGCGCCGTCGCACATCGAGTCGCTGCTCGAGTGGGAACGCACGCGTCAGCGACGCCAGCTGATCCTCATCCCGTCGGAAAGCATGTGCATCCCGCCGGCGGCGGCGATGGTCGGTTCTGCG
>CAZKCX010000285.1:0-8393 GCA_964550865.1 uncultured Planctomycetales bacterium | reverse complement strand
GGATCTTCTGCGCGCTTTCGGCGTCGATCTGGCTGGTCGCCTCGTCGAAGATGAGAATCGCCGGATCGCGCAGGACGGCCCGGGCGATCGCGATCCGTTGCTTCTGCCCGCCGGACAGGGTCTTCGAGCTGACGAGCGCGTCGTACCCCGTGGTCGCGCCCTGCTCGCTCTCGATTCGCAGCTCGCTGATGAAATCGTCCGCGTGCGCGGTCCGCGAAGCGGACAGGACGGCCTCTTCGTCGGCGTGCTTCTTTCCGTAGGAGATGTTGTCCCGCACGGACTCCGAGAAGATCACCGTGTCCTGGGTCACCAATCCGATCTGGCCCCGCAAGCTGCTCAAGGAGCGACCCGCGATGTCGACTCCGTCGATGCGTATTTCCCCCTCCTGGGGTTGATAGAACCTCATGAGCAGACTGCAGAGCGTCGTCTTCCCGCTGCCGTTGGGCCCGACAACGGCGACGATCTCTCCTGCGCGCACGGACAGGTCCACGTCGACGAGCACCGGCCGATCCGGGTTGGACGGATAAGCGAACGTCACGTTGTGGAACTCGATGCCCTCCCGGATCTCCGGTAACGACGCGACGATCGTCCGGCCGTCGGCGATCTCCTCCGGCTCTTGATCGATGATCTCGAAGAGGCGGCAGGCGGCGGCATCGGCCGCCTGGAGGCGGTTGTTCACGTTGGAGAGCTTCCGGATCGGATCGAAGGTCGCGGCAATGCAGAACACGAGCAGGAAGAACCCCTCCGGCTCGAGACGGCTCCGGAAGACCAGGTAGCCCCCGACGAGGGCGATGCCGCCGACGGCCATCACGCCGAGCACCTCGAGCAGGGGAGAGACGATCGCATCGATGCGGATGATCCTGAGCTGCTGGTCCATCAGGTGGCGATGCTCGCGGAAGAACCGCAGGGTCTCGCGTCGTTCGGCATGATAGGCTTTCACAATCCGAATGCCGTTGACCTTCTCCGCGAACGTCTCGAGCAGCACCCCCCACGCGGTCAGCACGCGTCGCTGTGCCCGCCGGATCTTCTTGCCGAGCTTGCGCATCAGCACTCCGGCGATGGGGGCCACGATGGCGATGGCCACGAGGAGATGCGGACTGGCAAACGCCGCCACACCCAACACGAAAAGGGCCTTCATCGGCTCCCGGATCGTCTTTCCGAAGAGGGTCGTCAGGCCGTGCTCGAAGATTCCCGAGTCCGCGGCGAAACGTCCCATGGTGTCGCCCGGCGGTTGTTTGTTGAACCAAGACATCGGCAGGCGGAGGACGTTCGTGTAGGCCCGCGTGCGGAGGTCGATCATCGCGCGCTGCGCGATCAGCCCGTTCAGATACTCGTGGGCGAAACGGCAGAGTCCGCCGAGCACGCTGACGAGCACGAGCAACCCCATGACGGCCGCCAGCGCCTTCGTGCGGTTTATGGGGTCCGTGCCCGACGGGAGCAAACGGAAGAGCCGCACCAGCGCGGGGGTGTACCAGTACCCCGGCTTGAGCTCCACGGTGCCTTTGACGATCTCCTCGCGCTCGGGGCCCAACTCGGTCACCACGATCTCGATGGGCTCGTCGGTGGGTGCGTTCGCGATGACCTGCATGAGCTCGTAGTGGTCGCCGTCGTGGCCGTCGACGGCAAGAATCCGATCCACCCGTCGCGAGACTTCCGCCAATCGCCCGTACGGCTCGAGCCGACGGACCAGGATGCCCCCGTCCCCCAAGTCATCCGCCGTCTTCCCGTGCCCCAAACCGAGATCGACGTCGGGCATGATGAAGCAATCCAGTCGACGCTCGACCTCGCTGCGGTAGACCCAGTCAACGAGGGATTCGTGCTCCGTGAACATCAACTTGAGAAACGGAACGACCGAGGTGATGCTCAAGGCGTAGAAGACGCTCACGCCGAACGCGGACAAGAACGCCAGCGCGAGATACCGCTTGTGCGGCCAGACGAATCGTAGGCCGCGCCGGAAATGGGGAAGGAATCTGCGGTCTTTCTTGGCCATCCGTCTCTACAGCGTTTCCTGCCGAACGAGCCGTCGCTCGCCCGAAGCGTATGCGCGCTCGTACCACCGGGGGAGGAAGAAAACGGCACGTCCTTATGAACACCAAACCCCGTCGCCGCGCCAAACCCGCATCATACCAGGACGGGAAGCGCGGGACCAACGACCCGACCCCCACGGCTCGATATCGCTCCCAGCTCAGGAACGAAGGCGCCGCGACCGCGGCCCGGGCCAGATGCCTCGCAGGATCAGATGGAACGAGGGAATCAGCAGGGGACGCACCAGGAACGTATCGATCAGGATGCCCGCCGACATGGCGAAGCCCAGCTGCTCCATCAGCTTCAAACCGCTGGCCATCAACGAACCGAGCGTCGCGGCCATGATCACGCCGCAGCTACTGATGATCGAGCCCGTCCGGACGACGGCCCGCTCGGTCGCCTCCCTCCGATCGAAGCTCTCGCTCTCCTGGAAGAGGCGGCTGGCCAGAAAGATGTTGTAGTCCTGTCCGACGGCCACGATGATCACGAAGAGGAAGAGCTTGGCCTTCCAATCGACGCCCTCCTGCCCCAACAACCCGACGAAGACCCATTCGGTGATGCCGAGCGTCGCCAGGTAGGTCGTCAAGGTCGCGGTCAACATGAAGATCGACAACGGCAGATCCCGGATCAGCGCGACGACGATCAGCAGAATTACACCGACAACCAGCACCGAGACGCGCTTGTGATCGGCCGAGCTGTAGTCCCGGATGTCGATCATGTAGGGTGTCAGGCCGCAGGCGTAGACTTCGGCATCCTCGCCCAACATCTCCTGGGAAAGGGCCGTCGCCCGCTGCTTGGCGGTGCTTACCAATGCCATGGCCTCGTCGACGAACGGTTCGTATCGCGTAACGAACTCCAGCCGCATCGCCGGTGGCTCGAGCGAAAGGTACTCCTGGGTGACGCGATCCCGCGCGGCCAACCGGAGCAGACGACCCAGATCACGGACCGTCTCGTGTACGCCGAGGGGCTCGGTCAGGCCGCGCACGTCGGTTACCCCCTCGATCGCCAACAGGTCGGCGGTCAGGCGCGCGCTGAGTTTCCGGGCGGCCGAGCCGTCGACGAGCGACGGGTGGTGAACGACCAACGTCGTGGCGTAGGCCTCGCCGGGCGGGAAGTGCTCTTCGGCCATGTGTGCGCCGCGCTCGGAGCTCGCCCCGTCCGGCAGCTCGGCGATGGTGTCGTAGCGGAAGTGCATGTGCAGGGCCGTCCAGATCGGAACCGCCATGACGGCGAACGTGGCGAGCAACACCGTCCCCGGTCGCGTGACGACCAGCCTGCCCAATCGCGGCCAGAGATTCCGTTGACCGATCACGCCGCGGGCCGTCACCTGACTCGGCCAGAAGAGTCGATCGCCCGAAAGCACGACGAGCGCCGGAACCAACGTCAGCGACGCGGCGAGCGCAAGGGCCAGCACGATGCCCAGCACCTTCCCGGCGTTGTGGCTGAGCACGAAGTCCGCGGCCATCATCATCGCCAGGCCCAAGATGATCGTGCTGGCGCTCGCCACGATGGCCGGGCCCACCGACCCCATTGCCCGGGCACAGGCCTCCACGTAGTCCGTATCCCCGAGCCGCTCCTCTCGATACCGGCTGATCCAGAACAGCGCGTAATCCGTGCCCGCCCCGAAGAGCAGGACGACGGTGAACATCTTCTCGATCGAGCTGACCGGCCAGCCGATCGTCGCCAGCAGGCCCAAGACCTGGAATGCCCCGATCACGCTCAAGCCGATCGACAGCAAGGGCACGAGCGCCGCCAGTGGGGCACGATAGACGACGGCCAGGATGATCATCACCGCGACGACCGTGACCCACATCGTGCGGTCCAGCGCCCGCCGGGCGCCGCGGACGTAATCGCGTCCCACGCCCGCCGACCCCGTCACCTCGAAGACCAATCCCTCCGGCTTCATCGCTCGCCCAAAACGCTCGACCGTCTCCACGGCGAGGTTCGCCCGCATCGTCACGAAGTTCGTCGGCAGGTTCACCAGGATCAGGCCGACCTGTTTGTCGCGGCTGATGAGCTTGTTCGCGAGAAACGGCTGGAGGTCGGGCGATCGGATCTGCCAGGCGTATTGCTCGCCGTGTTCGGCGATCTGCTCCTCGTTGGCCTCGACGATGCGATGGGCCAGCTCCCGCATGAACGCCCGATCCTCCTTCGTCAGGCGCGGGGCGCGGTAGCACACCGTGATGATCTGGCTCCGCGAGGCCGAGTCGGGAAATGCCTTCAGCAGGAAGTCAAACGCGCGGTTGTTGGGGGCGTCGTACGGCAGCAGGCTGTCGGGCTCGCTCCGCAGCAAGCGTTCGTGCGGCGGTGCGACCGCCACGAGCACACCGGTCAGCACGAACCAACCGATGACCCAGGGAACCGGATGTCGGGCGATGAAAGCTCCGAAACGCGCAAACATGCGGACGGATGGTAGCGGCAGTCCGCCGGTTGGTCAAAGGACGGCCGGGAAGCGACACGAGAAGGATTGGCGAAAAAACGCGCGTCAGTGCGCTTTGGCCTTGGCCCGCTTGGCGACCTCGGCCTTGACCTTCCCCACGAGGTAGAATGACCCGGTCACACAGATCAGATCGTCGCGATCCACCGCGTGCGCGGCAATGTCGAGCGCTTCGGACACGCTGTCGGCCACTTGGGCCATCTTCCCGCTCAATTCCCCGAACTCGGCGGCCAGATCGTGGGGGTCGGCCGATCGCGGTGAGGACGTGCCGACAAAGATCACCTTGTCGGCCCCGTACCGAATCTGCTTGAGCATGCCCTTCACGTCCTTATCGGTCTGACAACCGAAGATCAGGACCATGCTGTCGTACGGGATGTTCTGCCCGATCGCCCGGACGAGGGCCTCCACGCTCGAGGCGTTGTGGGCGCCGTCGACGAGGATGCGGGGCTCCTCGCTGATCATCTCCATGCGGCCCTGCAAGTTGACGGCCGCAAGCCCGTCGATGACCTTCTGATCGTCGATCTCGAAGCCCTTCTCCTTCAGCGCGTCCACCAGGCCGAGCGCCACGCCGCAGTTGATGGCCTGATGCTCGCCCAGAAGCGGAACGTGCAGATGCTCGAAGCGGCTCGTCGTCGTCGTCAGGCAGACGCGCGTGTGCGGTCCGACCGCCCGCGAGCTCTCAAACCGGTAGCTGAACTCGATGTCCTCCCCGGTGAAGCGTAGCGGAGCACGGTTCTTCGTCGCCGCCCGCTTCAGCACACGCTTGACCTCCGGTGCCTGCGGGGCCGAGACGACGGGAACGCCGGATTTGAAGATGCCGGCCTTCTCCTCCGCGATCTTCGAGAGCGACTTGCCCAGCTGGGCGGTGTGATCGAAGCTGATGCTCGTGATGCCACATGCGGCAGGCTTGATGACATTCGTGGAGTCCAACCGCCCGCCCAAGCCCGTTTCAACCACCGCAATATCGACCTTCTGATCGATGAAATGCATCCATGCAGCGGCCGTCATGATCTCGAAGAACGTCGGCGGGTCCTTCGTCATCCGTTTGACCACGGTCGCAATCTTCGCGATAATCCGCGTCATCCGGGCCTCAGGGATGAGCTGTCCGTTGACGGTGATCCGCTCGCGGATGTCCACCAGGTGCGGCGACGTGTACAACCCCACCGCATAGCCGCAGCCCTGAAGCATGTTCGCGAGCATGGTGGCCGTGGAGCCCTTGCCCTTGGTGCCCGCGATGTGCACCGCCTTGATCTTCTTGTGCGGGTTCCCCACCGCCTTCAAGAGACGGTTCATGCGGGAGAGGCTGAAATTGGTGTGGTTGTACCCTACGCGGCTCTGCTTCTCATAATCCGTTACGGAATTGATGAAGCTCAGCGCCGAACGATAGGTACGGATCGTGCCGTTTCTCTTCGCTCTGGTCGTTTTCCGCCGCCCAGAGGTCTTCCGAGCAGTAGTGAGTCGTGCCATGGGCGGCATTTTAACCAGTTAGCTTCGACTAGTCAATGACTTGGTGGACCGATAGCAAGGTTCGTCGACGAGATCCCGAAACCATGCTCTCTATTAAGCTTCTTTTTTAACAAAAGGTTACGCCGTAGTGTCCCGGCAAGGGCCGTCCGCCTGCGAGTCGACCTTCTGTAGGATCTTGTCGAAACGCATGCCATCCGAACCCAACGGCGATCGTCAGCGAAGATGCGCAAAGCCGAACTGGAATTCTTTTTCGTAATCGTTTGCTTGGCTTCCGCTTCCGGCTCTGTGGGCCCGGCGCCGACCCGGGCAGGCACCGGCCCGGCGGCCACGACCGCCCCCGGTCCAACCGCGACAACCCGCCAAGAGGCGAAGGTCCGAGAACGGGTCCCTATCGAGTACAGGAAAACCCAACTCGACGCCCGTGAGCGGCAGATTGTCTCGGCCACGCGCGATCGCACGTCGAGTGTCCTCGGGGCGGCGCTTCGCGTCCTTGTAGAGAAGGCCGCTACCCTCGAGGCGGAAACGATCGCGAGACAATCGGTGGCCGTTCGGCGCGCAGATCTGCTCGCGCATCCCGACGACTATCGAGGACGACTCGTGCGTCTCGAGGCCGCCTTTGCCGAATCGGTCGACTTCGAGCGGCCTCGGGGAATGGCCTCCGGCGATCGCCTGCACTCCGTCCTGGCCTGGGAACGCGACAGCGGGGAGCCGGTCTCCATGATCGCCGTGGGCGACCCCGGTAGACTCGCCAAGCGTGTGCCGATCCTGTTGGCCGGGTATTTCTACAAGCTCCGCGCGGATGAACCTCGCGCCTCGAACGAGGAGGAAGTAGAGGCAACCCTCCTCGTCCCCGTGATCGTCGGACGCGCGGTCCAGGTGCAGCCGCGTCCCCCCTTCGAGTTTGATCTCACGGGCTTCTCGGCGGTGACGCTGCTGGTGGGACTTGCTATCCTAGCGGCCGCGTGGTTCGCGCTTCGCGCTCGCATCCGATCGGATCGCGGTCGTCGGTCCACCTCGGAAACCAAGGTGGCTTCCCCGGACTCCGATACCGCCACCGATCCGGACGCGCCCGAGAACCGGCCGATCGACCTGGAAGCCCTCGAGCGAGGGGAATCGCCCCCCTGGGATGGGGAGTGACGAGGAACATGAACCGCGTGGAGTGACCGCGCCGCAGTCTCGGGTCATCACGTGCCCGCGGTGCGGGGCACCCGCACGAGGGGGTGCCCGGTACTGCGATCAGTGCGGCGCGCCCGTCCAACCGGATAAGGAAACGGATGACAACCGCTGACCCTACCCATACCGTCCAGGTGGACCTGGGAGATCGATCGTATCCTATCTTCATCGGTCCGGACTTGCTCCCGACAGTGGGTAAGCGACTCCGCGAGCGTTGCCCGGCCCCGACGGCCGCGGTCATCACCGATGAGAACGTCGGTCCCCTCTATGCAAGCACCGTGGTGGAATCGCTGACCAACACCGGATTCGCCACCGCGCTGTTGGTCATCAAGGCCGGCGAGCAGAGCAAGTCGCTGGCCATGGCCTCGGGGCTCTACAGCGACCTCGCCAAGGCCCGCATCGAACGGATCAGTCCGCTGGTTTCCCTCGGGGGCGGCGTCGTGGGCGACTTGACGGGCTTCGTCGCGGCCACCTGGCTGCGCGGGGTCCCCTTCGCGCAGGTGCCGACCACGCTCGAGGCCGACGTGGATGCCGCGGTCGGCGGGAAGACGGCCGTCAATCACGAAGCGGGGAAGAACCTCGTCGGCGCGTTCCATCAACCGTGCATGGTGCTCATGGACACACGCACGTTGGCGTCGCTGCCGGATCGAGACGTCCGCGCGGGGCTGGCCGAGAGCGTCAAGCACGGCATCATTCGCGACGCGGACTTCTTCGCGTGGCACGAGCGGAGCGTGCGGCCCATCCTCGAGCGCGACGACGCCGTGTTGAGCGAGCTGCTCGAACGAAACTGCCGCATCAAGGCCGAGGTCGTCGCCGCCGATGAACGCGAGGCCGGGGTGCGGGCAATCCTGAACTTCGGTCACACCGTCGGCCACGCGATCGAGTCGGATCAGCAGTACGCGCTCCGCCACGGCGAGTGCGTGGCGATCGGAATGGTGGCGGCGGCGGAGATCGCCGTCGTGCGGGAGATGCTCTCCCGAGAGGACGCCGACCGGATTCGCGCGCTCATCGAGGCCTTCGGCCTGCCCACACGCGTCGACGAACCCCTCGACCTCGGCACGCAGATGGCGTACATGCAGAAGGACAAGAAGGTCTCCCAGGGCAAGATCCGCTTCGTCCTTCCGACGGCGATCGGCGAGGTCGTTACCGTGTCGGACGTGACCCCCGAGCAGATCGCCGCCGGGATGGATGCGATCCAGCCCGCCTAGTACTACGTATCAGAAGTATCGCGCCTACGTGCTCGAGCCGCGGCATTCATGCCGCGCGGCCGCGCCGGATGAATCCGGCGGCT
>CAZKCX010000284.1:0-8400 GCA_964550865.1 uncultured Planctomycetales bacterium | reverse complement strand
CTCTCGGCAACGATATCCCGTCCACACCCCGCGAGCCCGATCGGAGACGACCGTGGGACACAACGTCAACCCGGACCGTACCTACCGTCTACTGCAGCGACGGTTGGACCGCACGCTGACCGGCGCGCCCGATTCGCCCACGTTCACCAAGATCCTTCAGGTCCTCTTCACGCCGGACGAGGCCGCGTTGGCGCAGAAGATACCGAGCCAGCCGATCTCGCTCGGCGCCCTGTCCCGAAAGGTCGGTATCCCGAAGGACGAACTGAACGACAAGCTCACCGAGATGGCCCGTCGTGGCCTGGTCGTGGATATGGAATACAACGACCGACGCTACGTCTTTCTCGCGCCGGTCGTCATCGGGTTCTTCGAGTTCACGTTCATGCGGGCGCGGGACGAGCTGCCGATGTCCGAGTTGGCGCGCTTGTTCGAGGAGTACATGACCCAGTCCAAACGGTTCCAGGCATCGGTCTTCGGAGGCCAGACGCAGATCGGTCGAACCCTCGTCCACGAGGAAGCCCTCCCGCAGGACGACCACACGGAGATCCTCGACTGGGAACGCGCCAGCGAGATCGTCAAGTCGGCCTCCCATGTGGCCGTGTCGCTTTGTGCCTGTCGACACAAGGCGAGCCATCTCGGCAAGGAGTGCGACAAGCCGCAAGAGATCTGCATGTCGCTGAACTACGGCGCGACGACGCTCGTCCGCAACGGGTTGGCCCGCCCGCTGACGACCGACGAAGGTATGCGGATGCTGCAAACGGCGAAGGAACAGGGCTTGGCGCAGACGGGCGACAACGTCCAGAAGAGGCTGACATACATCTGCAACTGCTGCGGATGTTGTTGCGGCATGATGCAGGCGATCCGGCAGTTTGACATCCGTGGGGCCATCGTCACGTCGAACTGGCTGATGGAGGTCGACACGGAGCAGTGCAAAGGCTGCGGGGAGTGCGCCAAGGCCTGCCCGGTTCAGGCGATCGATATGCAGGAGGAGACGCGCGACGGCAAGAAGCGCCGCTGGGCGGTATGCGACGCGAACCTGTGCCTGGGCTGTGGGGTGTGCGATACGGCCTGCAAGCACGGGGCGATCTCGATGACGTCCCGGCCGCAACGCGTCTACACCCCCGAAACGGTCTTCGACCAGCGGGTGGCGATGGCGATCGAGCGGGGCAAGCTGGCGTGGCTGCTCTTCGACGCGCCGGACAAGCTCAGCCATCGCGCCCTGGCCCGCGTGATCCACGTGATCGAGCGATCGCCACCGTTTCGTGCGGCCATGGCCGTCAAGCCCCTGCGATCCACCTTCCTGAACGCCATGGTCAAAGGGGCCAAGAAGATGACGGGCACGATGGCAGATCAGTTCGAGTAGCCCGCTTGGTGCCAGCAGGTCCCGAGTTTGTGCCCCTCGCAGCAACAAGGAGAGACACCTCCGGTAGGCCGTTGCCTTGAGCGCCGATCCTTTCCTAGTACTGCATTTCAGAAGTATTGCGACGATATACCCGAGCCGCTTGTGGCGAGTTGGGTCGAGCCGCCGGATTCATCCGGCGCGGCCGCGCGGCATGAATGCCGCGGCTCGGGCAGGTAGTCGCGGCATTTCTGAAATGCGCTTCTAGCTCGCGCGCCATCGGCGAACGGCCTCGATGGCCGCCAGGGCCAGCGCGGCGCCGACGAGGTCGGCCGCGAAATCCAACACGGAACACCATCGGTTGCAAAGCGCCTGCAGGACCTCGTCGATAGCGGCGTACGCGGCGAGGACCGCAAACCACTCGGCGATCCGAACCTTGCGCGACAGGCGCGACAAAGCCAGCCACCCGAGCCCCGCCAGGAAGAAGTACGCCACGAAATGCATGGTCTTGTCGCTGGGCTCGTAGGCCCAGCCAGGCCATCTCGGTTTGGGGAAATGGGTGGCCGCGAAGAGGGCGATCCAGTAGACGATCCACAACACCGTCAGGACGGACGCGAACCGTGGGGGGTGGTCGGGATCCCGCTCAATGCTCTCCGTCATGTGTCACGCTCGGAGACGGGGTCGGCGGGGTATGGGGGAAGGTGTTCGGCGACGCCTCGAAGCCGTTCCCGGCTGAGGGCGGCGTTGCGGGCGAATCGCCCGGCGCTGCATGCGGTGAAGCGCTCGCGCGGTGCTCGGACTCCGCGGGGAGATCGATCCCCGCCACCTCGGCCGCAAGCTGTTCGTAATCGATCGCGCCGTTGCACGTCGGTGCGTAGTCGAAGATGGGCAGCCCGTGACTGGGGCTCTCCGCCAGCTTGATGTTCCTTCGAATGCGGGTGTGGAAGAGCTTGGCGTGCTGCCACGGCTGGCTCGCCTGGCCCGCTTGTTGAAGGAATGCCTCCAACTCCTCGACGACCTCGGCGGCCAACCGTGTCCCCGACTCGAACATGCACAGCACGATGCCGCTGACCTGCAGCGCAGGGTTGATGCGCCGGCTGACCAGGCTGACCGTCTTGAGCAGGTTGCCCATACCCTGAAGCGCGAGGAAGTGCGCCTGCACCGGGATAAAGACCTCCTTCGCCGCCGCCAGGGCGTTCAGCGTCAGCAGCCCGAGGCTCGGTGGGCAATCCATCAAGACAAAGTCGTAGGGTTCGTCGTCGGCGTTGAGCAAGTCGCGAATGATCAGCTCGCGCCCGGCCACGCCCGCGAGTTCCGGTTCGGCCGCGGCCAGGTCGATCTGGGAGCCGACGCACCAGAGGTTATCCCGCACCTTGCGACGGGCCTCGGAAACCGAGGCGGATTGCGTCAGCAGCTCGTAGCTCGTGGGATGATCGGTATCCAGCTCCAGCCCCAGGTGCAGGGTAAGATGGCCTTGGGGATCCAAGTCGATCAGGAGCACGCGCCGCCCCAATCGAGCCAGGGCCGCGCCGAGGTTCACGGTGGTCGTCGTCTTTCCGACCCCGCCCTTCTGGTTGATGATGGCGATCCGTCGCATGGAATCCGTTCGCGGTTCTCCGTGTGCCGGTCGGTCGGAGCCCATCTGGCGTCCCCGCGTGAAAACGTCCCCGTGGGCGAGGTCCCCGTCGACCGGCTCGAATCGGCATCCGGACCTACGCCGGTCGACGCGTTGCGGTCCGGATCGTTCGCCTTGCGAGCATTATCGACATCTAGGGGGGAGGGAGCAAGCACGGACCGCGGGCATGAGGCGGGGCACCGAACCGGGTCACGGCAAAAAAAACGGAAGGTGCCGCCGTGGCGGTAGCACCTTCCATCGCCATCCTAAGGCCGAATTCGGCGTGAGGATTCGACGGTGCCGCCCACTCGTGCAGTCTTGCCACCTTCGTGGGCGCCAGCGTCTCAGCAAGGCTTAGCGACGCTTCGTCGCCTTCTTCCTCTTTGTCGCCTTCTTCTTTGTGGCCTTCTTCTTCTTGGTGGCTTTCTTCTTCTTGGCGGCTTTCTTCTTCGTGGCTTTCTTCTTCGTCGCCTTCTTCTTGGCGGCTTTCTTCTTGGTCTTCTTCTTTGCCGCCTTCTTCTTGGTGGCCTTCTTCTTCACTGCTTTCTTTTTGGCTGTTTTCTTTTTCGTGGCGCGTTTCTTTTTGGCCATGTACATCACCTCCTTTCTATTGCTTGCAGTCTACCGTTGTTCCTTTCGTTGTCAAAGACTTTTTCCTTGACGTTCAAAATTGTTGTGGCCTCGCTCGAGGGTAGGCCTTGTATGAGGTTATCGACAAATCCGCGATAAGCGCTTAAGCGATTCCCGCTCCGCGCAACGATGCACGAACCGCTTCGCAGGTATCCGCGCAGCGCAACGAGCCCGACGTCTTCACGCGCGTGGAACGCCCAAGACGCGAAAGACCGCCACCAGAGCGTCGATTCGTCGCTTCGCGTCGTTGCGTAAACTGCCGCTGGCGTTGGTCGCACGCCGTCTCTTCCGCTTTGAAGGAGCTCGAGAACGGATGCAAGGAATCCGTACGAAGGGCGGGCGCGACGTCTCGCGACCCCACGTTTCGCTCGTCGCGCGACCTCTCGCTCCGCGCAGAAACTCTCTGGCTTCTGCCGAACAGACAGGGACAAACGAGGGTCGTCGGGGGAAAACACCGCGCGCTCATTCGTGTTTGCGCGCGAGCAGCGCGACGGCACTGGCCAGCTTGAGACTGCGCGGATGACGAAGAAGAACTCGATCGGCGTGCTTCATCGGCCAGAAGATCCAGCCCCAAAACGTTCGCGCCGGCCCCCACAACCGCGGGAGCGCAAGCGAGCTCCCGATCGCGAGAGACTCGGTCAGCATGCGCCCTAGCACGGTGGCCGGACCGGCAGTCGCCCTGAGGTCGACCACCTCGAACGCATCGAACAGCTGCCGGAGTCCGTGGGCCGTCCACCGACAGCAATCGAAATCCTCCATCTGCGGTTGGAGCATGGGCACGCTGACGAACAACCATCCGCCGGGCGCGAGCACCCGGTCCGCCTGCTGAGCAAACTCAGAAGGAGCATACAGGCACTGCAACACCGCGGAGGCGACGACGGCGTCCACGGACTCGGCGCGAAACGGCCAGGGGCACCCGGCGTCCGCAACTACTTCCACCAGTTGAAATTGCGGCGTGACGTCCACGTGAACGGTTCGCCGCAATACCTCCGAGCCCAGCCTTCGCATCGAATCGGTCAGCCTCGCTCCGCTGCCCACGTTCAGCACCGGACGCCTCGTGCCCCTCTCGCCAAGGGCGATCCCCATGCGGTGTAGGAACCGGCCGGTTACCAGGTCCAAACCCAACCCCGGCGGCGCGGACCACCGTCGCAGCCGATCGCCAAGGCCGGACCTATTGAGTTGGTATCGCTCTCCCGATTCGGCCTGGAGGCGTAACGACTCATGGCGGAAGAGAGGTACGCCCCTTTCGCTCCTCGGCCACCGCCCGGTGCAAACGTTGCAGCGCACCGAGTCCCGCTGGATGTCCAGCGTGCCTTCGCAAACCGGACAGCACAGAATCGAAGCGACTTCCGGCCGAAGCCGTGCGAGCGCGGGATCGGTCATCGTCCGTGTAGTGCGGGCGGTCATGCCGGTCCTCCTGGGGAGTTATCGGAGCGCGGAGGGGGTACCATTAGCTAGCACCGCGGAGATTCAGTCCCCCGTCGATCCGTGGGAACCCGCGAGCTCTTCGGGCGGGGAGGCCGTGGTCGTCCTTGCTGGCGCTACCGTTCGTGGGTAGGCTGCCGCCGATGCAATTCCTGGTCGAACTCCATGGCGTGATCCTCCACATCCGGGACCGCTACGTCCAAGCCCATCGCCGCGCGCAGGCGGCGTTAGGATTGCCGCGCCGCAATCCCGACGAGTTCTGGAGGCTCTTCCGCAAAGGCGCCGCGCTCGAGGAAATCGTGCGTCCGACCCGTTCGGGCCAGCTGAAAGAGTACGCGCGCCTCTTCGACGCCGCGATCAGCGATCCGGATCTGGCCGCAGAAGACACGCCCCACCCGGACGCGGCCGCGCACCTGTCTTACCTGGCCTCGTTGGGGACGTGCCACCTGATCGTGTGGAGCGAGGTCGATCGGGATACGACGCAGGCGCTACTGGACCGCCACGAGCTGTGGCGGTTCTTTCGGACGCTCAAACGGCTTTCCCCAGACCGGTCCCTTCGCATCTCGCAACTCACTGAGCAGGTCGCGGAATCCGAGCAGACGATCATCCTGGCATCCAGCGAGGCACTGGTCCGAGCGGCGCGCGAGGCGGGCGCGATGGTGTTGGGCGTCGCCGGCGGCCCCGCCACGCCTCAGCGGCTCCGTCGGTCCGGAGCGGATCTGGTCTTCCGCGATCTCGCGGAAGCCACCGACGCGCTTCGGGCGCCCATGGAGGATCTGATCCGCGCGGGGTACCGACCGCCGCGAGCCTGAACGCCGAAACCTTGACCCGTCCGTGCCGATCGGTAGACTGCATGGTTCTTCTCACGTGCGCCCGCCGCGGTTCAACCGGGCCTGCGGGAGCTTGCTCAGATGAAGACACACCTGGCCGTCATGCTGCTCATGGGACTTTCGCTGGCGCTTTCGGGTTGCGGGTACACCGAGGGTGCGGGAAGCATCTTCGATGCGCCCGGCGATGAGCACGGCAAGACGTATTACCTCGACGGGGCCGGAAACTGGGGATTCGGCCTTCGTGACGTCCCCGTCGGGTTAAAGGCGGCTGGCTATCGGGGGAACGTGGAGGCCTACATCTGGACGAGCAGCTTCAACCCGGCCGTGGACCAGGTCAACATCGGAATGAACAAACTGCGGGCGGCGATCCTCACGGGCAAGATCGAGAACTACCTGCGGAGCCATCCGGGCAACAACGTGAATATCATTGCCCTGTCGGCCGGGACGGGCATCGCGGTCTGGGCGGTGGAGGGACTGAAACCGCCCTACAAGGCGAACAATCTGATCCTGCTCGGGTCCAGTCTGAGCGCGAACTACGACATGCGCAAGGCCCTGGCCAACATCAAGGGCAAGGTGTACGTCTACTACTCCCCCCACGACGAGGTGCTCGGCGGCGCGGTCCGCGCAATCGGCACGGTCGACCGCGGTGGGACGGAGTCGGCGGGCCTCGGCGGCCTGCACCCCCCCGGCGGAACGCGAGGCAAGATCGTCAACATCGGCTGGCGTCCCAAATACGAGCGTTTCGGCTGGACGGGAAGCCATACCGATGCGACCGCCGAACCCTTCGTCAGGCAGTTCATCGCGCGCCACATTGTCGAACGACCGGGCGGCGTAACGCCGAAATCCAAGCCCGGAACGACGCAACCGCGCGTCCGCCGGCTTTCGATGTTGAATCCATAGTGCGAGCCAGGGTTTCCGCGCCGATCCGATGACCCAACCCGGATCCCAATCCGATCCGTCTCACGTTTGCATCAAAGTCTGCGGCGTGACCTCGCCGGAGGATGCCCTCCTTGTGATCCGGGCGGGCGCGGACGCCCTCGGCGTGAACATGGTAGCGGGGCCTCGACGCGTTTCGACGGAGGAGGCGATCGAGATCGTCTCCGGCGTCGTGGCAGGTGCGGCCGAGGTCTGTCCTGTGCTGCTGGCGAAGGTCACGGACGGCCGGCTCTCCGAAGAGGTCGAGTGCGTTGTGGCCGAAACGGGCATTCGCTGGCTTCAGCTCTACGGCGCCTGCGACGCGCCGACTATCCGAAAGCTGCTGCAGCGCGGTCTGCGCCCCGTCCCCGTGGTCCGCATGGCGAACGAGGATTCCCTCACGTCCTTCCACGCGTTCCTGAGGCAAGCCGGCAAATTCCGTCCGCCGGCGGTCCTCCTCGATGCGCACCACCCCGAGAAGCTCGGTGGCTCGGGCGCGACCTTTCCCTGGTCGTGGGTGTCGGAGGCACAACGACGCGGAGAGTTGGCCGAATGGCCGCGCATAGTACTGGCAGGCGGGTTGAACCCCGACAACGTGGCCGCGGCCGTGCGGACCGTCCGTCCTTGGGCGGTAGACGTCAGCTCCGGCGTGGAGGAATCGCCGGGGAAGAAGGACCGCGACAAGGTCATGGCGTTCGTGCGACACGCCCGATCGCCCGCTGAGGAAAACGATTATGGGAGCCCGCCCCGGACGACGATATAGGAAGGGTTGAGTCTTGGCCGTTCACGCCGGTCAGGGGTGTGTACGCGCGCGGAAAGATCGCAGCCGCCCTTATCCGGGAGAAGGAGTCGCTGATGGACAATATTCGAGCCTTTACGGTCGTGCCTGCTCTGCCGAAGCCCATTGCGCGCCTTCGGGAACTCGCGTATAACCTCTGGTGGTGCTGGAACCCGGACGGATTCGATCTGTTCCGCAGGCTCGACTTCGACCTGTGGGAGGAGGTCGAGCACAATCCGGTTCGGCTGCTGGGGGTCATCAGCCAGGCCCGGCTCGAGCAGGCCGCCAAGGACCGCGCGTATCTGGCGCAGATGGATCGAGGCCTCGACAGCCTATACGTCTATATGAGTCAGCGGACGTGGTTCGATGAGCACTACCCCGAGGCCGGCGGCAAGATCATCGCCTACTTCAGCATGGAGTTCGGCATCCACGAGACCCTGCCGATCTACTCCGGAGGCCTGGGCGTCCTGGCCGGGGACCACCTCAAGAGCGCGAGCGACCTGGGCCTGCCGTTGGTGGGCGTCGGGCTGCTCTATCGCCAGGGATACTTCCATCAATACCTCACGAGCGACGGTTGGCAGCTCGAGGACTATCCCAACCACGAGTTCCACCAGCTCCCCATCACGCTCGAGCGAGACGCCGAAGGGAACCCCGTCACGATCGAGGTCGAGATGCGCGGCCGACCGGTGGTCGCGCGGATCTGGCGGTGTCAGGTCGGACGCGTCCCGCTCTATCTGCTCGACTCGGACGTGTCCGAGAACCGCGCGGAGGATCGACAGATCACCTCGCAGCTCTACGGGGGAGACCGGGAGATGCTCATTCGCCAGGAGGTCCTCCTGGGCGTCGGCGGGATGCGGGCTTTGGATACCCT
>CAZKCX010000283.1:0-8438 GCA_964550865.1 uncultured Planctomycetales bacterium | reverse complement strand
CAAGCGGACGAAGGCGACGGATTGCAAATCCGTTATTCGTGGGTTCGAATCCCACCGCCGCCTGTTGCCTCCCCTTTCGTCGGCTTTCCCATTGCGAAGTTCTCATGAGGGATAGGGCTCCGGGAGATTCCGCGCGTGGCAGGGCGCGCGCGCTCACGACGGGACGTCCTGCGGCCTCGCTGGTATGATTTGCGCCGCGGGCGGTTCGTCCGACACGGGCGAGGTCGAGTCCGCCGGAGGAGTTCCCATGCGCAATCACAACGCTTCCGCGTTTCTCGGTGCGGGCCTTAGCTTCGGCTGCCTCCTGTTCATCACGGGCTGCTTCCAAACCAAGACGCAGGCCGTCGGCGCGGGGCACACCTGGCGGGTCGTTCCGCAAGCGGGTGTCGACGCGAAGTTCCTCGTCTCGGGAAGCGAAGGCTCGGAGCCGAACGGCGAGCTGCCCTGGTTGTTCTTCTGGCATGAGGAAGACGAGCGCCGCCTTGTACCACTCGAGGTCTCGCCCATCACGGGGCTCACCGGGGCGAAGGCACTGGAGCTGGACTATCACCTCCGTGCGTTCGAGGACTCCGCCACGCCACGCCCGGCGGTCGTCGTGTTCGACGATCGGGGCGGCGCGTGGTTCACCCTCGGCGATCAACCACTCGTTGCGCGCCGAGACGAAGACGACTCTGTGCTCCGCAGTGGCGAGACGACGTCGAAACCCGGTGCCGAGCTCGAAGAAGAGCCTGAGTCGTTCGGATTTTGGACCAGCGCCCGCCTGCCGCTGCGATCGTTCCAACGCGCCGAGTTCAGCCAGGCAGACGACGCGACCCCGGATCTCGATACGGTGGACACGGCCTGGGTCGCCCTTCTATACGACGGTCCGGCAAAGGGAATCCTCGTGATCCAACAGGCCCGCTTCACCGACGAGCCGTTTCGCCCGACCAAGCCGCTGCAGATTCCGGTGGATGACGTTGGACGCTGGTCGCTCAGCAAGGACCCGGCCGTGCGGGGCAAGATCAGTACCCCCGAGGCCGGCCCGGGCGGCAAGCCGTGCATGCGGTTCGAGTTCGCGTTCCCGCTCGGCCGACACATGTTCGGCCTGCCGATCCTGCCGCTCCCACCGGCGGAGTACGACGGCTACTCGGCGTTGCGGTTTACGTATCGGGCGAAGCTGCCGCAGGGCATCGACGATCTGCTTGTCTCCCTGTTCGAGCACGGCGGCGGGCAGTACATCGCCGACCCGAGCCCGACGCCGACCGCCGAATGGCAAACCGTGACGATTCCGCTCACGTCGTTTCGGCTGGGTGAGTGGTCGCGCGACCCGGACGCCGGATTCGACGTTGCGTCGATCGACCGCCTGTCGATCGGGCTGCACCGGACGGCCACTGGTGGGGACGGAAAGGGGTCCATCGAGGTCGCCGGGATCGAGTTCGTGCCGTAGGGAGATCCCGCAAAGAACCGGCCGAAGACGTCGATTGACTTGCGGCATCGTAATGCGTTCAATGATCATAGGCATATGTACCTTCAACGGGGTGCAGGACAATGAGCGATCGAATTGAAGCTGACCCAAACGTTTGCGGCGGGCAGCCCTGTGTCCGGGGAACTCGCATTCCCGTCCATGTCATCTTGAGCCACCTTGCAGCGGGAGATGACCGGGAGGCCATTCTCGAGAGTTTCCCCAACATTTCGGATGAAGACATCGTTGCCTGCCTCGACTACGCTGCCTACCTGTGTACTGAGAAGGCTCTGGCGGAGTGAGAATCCTCCTCGATGAAAACGTGACGTTGGCGTTGGCGGGAGTGCTTCGCGATAAGGGGCACGATGTCATCGCCATTGCCGAACTCAGCGAAAGAGGCACCGGAGACGAGCGCGTAGGGAAGCTCGCCTGCAATCGTCAGTGCCTCCTCATCACCCGAGACTACCATTTCACAAATGGGCTTCGTTTCGACCCGACGCGATGCCTAGGTATCATCTTCATTCGACACGGAAACCTGACGGCACAAGAAGAACTGTCACTCGTTGCGCGATTCATCGAGAGGTATCCTCTGTCGGTGTATCGAGGGAAGCTTGTTAGGCTCAACAAGGCCGAGGCTAGGTTGCTCTAGCGACAGCATTGATGAATCTCCGGATGAGCTTGGCCCCGAGTTCAACCGCAATCGTATCGTACCGATAGCTACTGGAAGACCCGAAGTGGAATACGAGAATGCCGGAAGTGATGGGTCTCGCTCTGATCCACGTTTTGCTCTTGACGACTTGGGCAAGCCCGACTGATCCCGCAGCTCAGGCGACCGATCCCTACCGCGGCATCTGGTATGCCTGCGGGACGGCCAACACGCTGCCCGGGCACAAGTACGTCTACAGCGGCGGCAAGGCGACGTACGCCACGTGGCATCGCCCGATGGCCGTCTACGCGCGGACCGTCAACAAGACGTTCTTCGTCTTCGGCAACCCCGAGAACCGTCCCATGATCGCGGCGTACGATCACGCCACCCGCGCGTTCGGTGAGCCGGTGTGCCTTGGCCGAAATCATGACATGAACGCGCATCGCAACCCCACGCTCCTGATCGACAATGAGGGCCGGCTATTCGTCTTCCGCGCCTACAACGGCGCCCCCACGCACGTCGCGCGTTCCGTGCGCCCCTACGACATCGCCGAATGGAAGACGATGACGCCCATCGAGACCGACAAGCGGGCGTCGTACCCGCAGCCGTGGCAACTTCGACCCGGCGAGATCCTGGTCTCGTATCGACACGCGCCCGGCTGGTGCTATCGAATCACGAAGGACGGCGCAGAGTCGTGGTCGCCGCGCGTGAACCTCGTCGCGTTCGAGGGCTGCCAGATCTACGCCGTCACCGTGGCCGGGACGGGCGAGTACCCGCGGAAGCTCCACATCGCATGGTCGCGTCTGGGCAATGGCACCGAGGAGGAGGTCCGCACGAAGCACCTGTGGGCACGGCGGTACAACGTTTACTACGCCGTCTCCGACGACGGCGGGACGACCTGGCGGCGGTCGAACGGCAAACCGTATGACCTGCCGATCACCGAGCCGAAGGCCGAGAAGCTCTACGACTGCGGGACCCACGGCGTCTGGCTCAAGGACATTCGGATCGACGGGGCGGGCCGCCCGCACATCCTCTTCATCGACGCCGACGTCGCGACGTATCGCAGCACGTGGAAGGTCGCCTCGCTGGCGGATGATCGTTGGCGCATCGTCGACGTCGCCCAGAGTGATCACATGTACGACGGTGGCGCGATGGCGATCGTGGCCGACGACGACATGCGGATCTACGCACCGACCACGCCGTCGCGGCCACGGTACAACGGCGGTGAGATGGAGGAATGGCGATCCACGGACGGCGGACGCACGTGGCGGAACACCGCACACCTCACCCGCGGGTCGAGATACTCTCACAACCACGCGAAGACGGTCCTGCACCACGAGCAGAGTGACGGGGCGTTCCGCGTCTTCTGGTCGTACGGCGACGCGACCGCGCCGCCGAAGACGAGGGACGTACGGATGTACTTCTACGGGATCGGGATGACCGAGGCCCGTAGGATGGAGCGCCAAGAGCGGTGACCAATCCTTGTATGGAGTGCAGCGTTTCGCCAAACGAATCGCCGGTTTGGATCGAAGACAGGGCAAACCATCCCTGACGGAAGACGACCGCCTCTGCGGGGCGATCGGTGCGTGCCCGACTCGGTACAGCTCCGGGCATCGATCTCGGGATCCTGGTTGCGTCGGGGGTGTCGTGGTCGCGGCGCTACGGCGCCACGGAGGCTTTGGCGACCATGGCCGGCTGGTACTTGGCGATGAGCTGACGCAGCTTGGGTTGATTCGGGTCCAGCTCGAGCGAGCGATGCCACTGCTCGATGGCCTGGTCCCGCAGCTCGGTCCTTGCCTCGTCCATGAGGTACTGGCTCATGCGGACGACGCCGAACCCGGCCCGCGCCAGGCCGTCCCGCGGGTTCAGCCGGATCGCCTCGGAATAGGTTTCGACCGCCCGCTCGTACTTCCCCTGCCGATATTGCGCATGCCCCAGCCGCTCATAGGCCATGGACAGGTGGGGGTCCATCTCGAGGGCCTTCTCGAGCGCCAGCTCGGCCAGCCGGAACCGCTGCTGCTTGAGATAGGTGGTGGCCAGGTTCACGAGCACGACGGGTTGCATCGCGTCTCGCTCGAGGCTGGCCTTGTACGACCGAATCGCCTGATAGTACTGCCCCTGGGAGTCGTAGACCGCGCCGACGTTGGAGTGGATGCCGGCGTGGTCCGGATTGATCGCCAGGGCCTTCTTGTAGTAGGTCAACGCCTCGGCAAGCCGACCCGTCTGGTGATAGCAGACACCGAGATCCAGATGGGACTCGAAACTGGTGGACTTGAGCTCGCAGGCGCGAAGATAGGCCCGTATGGCGTCGTCGTAGCGCTCCAGTAGCCGGTACATCTGGGCCAGGTCGAAGACGTAGTCGAAGTTGTCGGGCTCGATCTTGACCGCCTTCTTGAAGGGCGGAACGGCCTCGTCGTACTCCCCGCGGCGCCGATGGATGGTACCCACGGCATGGTGGGCGGGTGCCAGCTGCGGGTCGAGCCGGATGGCGTCCTGGAACTCCGCCAGCGCGAGCCCGAGGTCCTCGGACTCGACGTGCTTCTGGGCGGCCCCGAACCGCATGTGGGCCTGTTCTTGATAGAAGTATTGATCGCAGCCCAAAAGAACAGCCACCCCGCAGGGCATCCAAACTGCGAGGAAGAGGCGATGATGTCCTAGCAAGCGTCTGACCGCTTTCATGGTACGCCCCGACATACGGTCCCATGCGACGGTGCCTTCGTCCGCCCGGTGCGGCACGACCCCCCCGTCGGTACCTGGTTTGGGTGGGTGAGGTCCAGTCACCCTCGCTCATGGCGGTTGAACGCAGACCGCCCCTAATCTATTATCAGATCGTCTCTTCAGTTGCTGATTGTCCACTTTTTCTGGCGGGCCGGTCGCCTGGAGTCCGTGGATGCGCACGCTATTGGCCATGCCGGCCTACAATGAAGAAGCTTACCTTCCCACGGTCCTGCGAGGGGTGCGAAAGTACATCCGGGACATCCTGGTCATTGATGACGGCTCCACGGACCGTACGCCCGAGATCCTTCACGACATCGGCGGAGTCGAGATCATCCGGCATGAGACGAACCAGGGCTACGGCCAGAGCCTCATCGATGCCTTCCAGCACGCGATCAGCGGGAGCTACGACTGGGTCATCACGATGGATTGCGACGAGCAGCACGCCCCCGAGCATATTCCGGACTTCCTCGAGGCGGCGACGCTGGACGAGGCGGACATCATCAGCGGCTCGCGCTACCTGACGAGCATGGCCGACGACGACGAGCCGCCGAGCGTCCGTCGCGCCATCAATATGACCGTCACCGCCATCATCAACTGCCAGCTCGGGCTGGCGCTGACGGACGCTTTCTGCGGCTTTAAGGCCTATCGCGTCGTCGGATTGAAACGGCTGCGGCTGACCGACCCCGGCTATGCCATGCCCCTCCAACTCTGGGTGCAGGCGGTTCGAGAGGGGCTGAAGATCCTCGAGATTCCGGTGCGACTCATCTACAACGACCCGAATCGCCACTTCGGCGGCGTGCTGGACGATTCGCACGCCCGTTTGCTTCACTACGTCAAGGCGCTCAAGAAGGAACTGGGCTCGTTCCACTGCGACTGCTTCGAGGACGAAGCGCGGCAGGTCACCCACCGCGAGATCGTCTCGTACTGCTCGCGTTGCACTGTGGATCCGATATGTTGAGGTTCGCGTCATTACACACGCCGTCCGAGGACGGCGCGACCCTCGTCGAACCCGCGCCGGAGACGCTCGCCGAACAGGTCGCGCGAAACCACCGCGCGCTCGCACGGGTCGACGCCCCGGTGCATGGCAGACCCGTGCACGAGCTCCGCACGTCCCTTCGCTCCGCCCTGGCGGACGCGAACGGAGACCGGCCCGTCATCGTGACGGGCCATCAGCCCGAGCTCTATCACGCCGGCGTGTGGGCCAAGAACATCGTCGCCGCCCGGCTGGCTGAGGCCGTCGAGGGCAAGGCGGTGAATCTCATCGTCGACAACGACGCCCCCAAGAAGGGCACGCTGACCGTGCCGCACTGCGGGGGTGCGTACCTGAGCACCCAGGAGGTCCCCTTCTTCGAGTACCGCGTGGGGCTGGCGTTCGAGCAATACGATCCGCTGGACGAGCGTGCGGGAAGGCGGCTGCTCGAGGAGCTTCGCAGGGCGCTGGGGGACGACGCGTACGAGCAATCCTCGCTGCCGCGAATGGCCCGGGCCTTGACGGACAGGACCCGCGCGCAAGACCTGGTGGATCAGGTGACCCACGCGCGGAAGGCCATCGAGCAGGACTACGGATTGCACCTCACCGAGCGGCGTGTGAGCCAGTGCTGGTCGGGACCGATGCTGCTCGACATCGTGCTGAACGCCCCGCGCTTCGCCGAGTGCTACAATGCGTCACTGGCCGACTACCGTGAGGCGCTCGGTTTGAAGAGCGCGCAGCGTCCCGTCCCGGACCTCACGGAGGTCGACGGACGCATCGAGCTGCCTGTCTGGGTCTATCGCCACGGCCAGCCGCGGCGGCGGCTCTTCGTGCAGCGCGAAGACGACCACATCCGTTTCTTCGCCGACGATACCGAAATGGGTGTGGTGCGGAGCAGGGACCTCGAGCGGGAGGATGCGATGTCGCGCGTCTCGGCCGTGCTGGGTTGGCGGTTTCGACCGCGAGCCCTCACGCTGACGCTCTGGGCGCGGCTGCTCCTGGCGGACGTGTTCATCCACGGGATCGGCGGAGCGAAGTACGACCGCATCACCGATCGGCTCATGGAGCGGTACTTCGGGGTGGAACCCCCAACGATGGCGTGCGTGTCGGCCACCCTGCTGCTACCCCTGGATCGCTTCCCCGTCGACAAGGACAGCCTCCTCGAGGCCCGCCGCAAGGTTCGCGACATCCGCTTCAACCCGCAGCGCTACGTCAGTGCGGTACGCGACGGCCTGAGCGACCTGCTGCAGAAGCGGACGGACGCGATCGCCGAGTCGAACCGCCTCGCCCGTGAGGAGCCCGACAACCACGACGCCCGCCGCGAAACCTGGCTTGCCATCCGACGGGTCAACGCCGAGCTGCTCGCCGTCGATCCGTCGTTGCCCCGTCGCATGGCCGAGCACGAGGAACGCATTCGACGACAGCTCGCCCACAACCAGGTCGCCGATTCTCGTGAGTATTTTTTCGGTCTGCTCCCGCGTGCCAAGCTCAATGTCCTTCTCGATGCGTTGCCGAATGCGTCGGACTTGCGGCGTTGCTAGCACTGCATTTCCGAAGTATCGCGACTACCTGCCCGAGCCGCTTGTGTTGAGGCCCACCGAAGCGCCGGGGCACACGTGGCAGAACCGTCGGGCTGGCCAGGAACTGCCGGAGATCCCTTCTCGCTCCGCGGCGTTCTTGACTCGGCGTGGACGTTCTCCGAGAATCGGTTGGTGAGCCTGCCGACGTTTCGTGCGGAGACCTCCATGAGCGAGAAGCGACTCCTGACGGGCAACCACGCGGCTGCCTATGCCGTTCGCGACAGCCGTGTGCAAGTGGTTGCGGCCTATCCGATTACACCTCAGAGCCCGGTGACCGAGCGGATCAGCGAGTTCGTCGCCGACGGCGAGCTCAGCGCGCGATACGTCTGCGTCGAGAGCGAACACTCGGCCATCACGGTCTGCATCTCGGCCGCCACGACCGGGGTGAGGACCTTCACCGCCAGTAGCGCCAACGGCCTGTGCCTGATGCACGAGCAGCTGCACTGGGCGGCGGGGGCGAGGCTGCCGATCGTGCTGGCGTGCGTGAACCGCGGGGTGGCGGCGCCTTGGACCGTCTGGACCGATCACCAGGACTCGATGAGCCAGCGGGATACGGGCTGGATCCAGCTCTACGTCGAGGACAACCAGGAGGTCTACGACACGATCATCCAGGCCTATCGCCTGGTCGAACACGTGCACATCCCGGTCATGGTGTGCTATGACGGCTATGTCCTCAGCCACACAGCAGCCCCCGTCATCACTGAGGACCAGGACAAGGTGGACGACTACCTCCCGCCGTTTGAGCCGCTCATTCGGCTCGATCCGGACCATCCGGTGAACGTCGGCCTGGTCACGATGCCCGACCCGCGGACCGACCACCCGGACATCGAGCGGCTGGGCGGCTACATGGAGATTCGCCATCGGCTGCAGCAGGACCTCATGGAGGCCGAGGCGTCCGTGATCTGGGCGGACGAGGAATTCCGGCGCGCGTTCGGTCGGGGATACGGCGGCCTGCTGAAGACATACAAAACGGACGACGCGGAACTGGTCATCCTGGCCATGGGCACGGTGGCGAGCGAATCCCAGGTCGCGGCCGACCTGTTGCGGGAGCAAGGTCGTCGCGTCGGCGTCGCGTCGCTACGG
>CAZKCX010000282.1:0-8454 GCA_964550865.1 uncultured Planctomycetales bacterium | reverse complement strand
CGGCGACCCGATGGATTTGCTCGGACCTCTCCTCCTTCCCGAATGCGACGGCGGGGGACCGGAACCGCCTCGACATCCGGGACGTGGTCTCCGAAGTCATTATTGGACCTGACGACTCGGGTAGTGTCAAGGGCAAGGCTTTAGCGCATCGGGAGATAGGGTGAAAGCACGATACGCCGTTCGCCTCGTCAGGAGGCAGCGACATCGTTCCCTGCGACGGGAGGTCGTTTCGAAGAGATCGGTTCGGATTCGCTTCCTGGCGATTGCCGGATTTGTGCCCCGGCATCCGCGCACGTAAGCATCGGATTGGCAGCAGATTGCGTCTTGATTGGCCCTCGGGAGCCGTCCCAGCGGCCGCTTGACGCTCGTGACGGGTGCGGCTACCTTCGCCGTTGCGGTTTGCCGGGTGTACATGTCCGAAGAGTGGAACGCCAGCCCGCCGGATGAAGCCGAGCTGATCCATGAGCCTTCCAACCGCCGAAGCGCTGCGCGATGAGATGGTCAGGCAGCAGCTCGACGGTCTGCGCCTGCTCGAGCATCTTCCGGAGTCGGCGGCCCGCAGTCTGCTTAAGCGAGCGGGTTTGCTCGAAGCGCGGCACATGCCATCCCTCCACGCTTGCGGGAGTATGCCGCCGCACGTACGCCAGATCATGAGCCAAGCCCCTAACCAGACGCGGATCGCCCGGCTCTGCGATTGCGTTCTGCCCGGGGAACGGGTGTTGGATATCGGCTTCGGCTACGGCCACGTCGCGACCCACCTACTTCGGGACACGCAGCTGGCCTACTACTGCGGCCTGGATCGCCATGCGCATCTCCGGCAAGCGACCGAACGAATGTTCGCCGTCAACGGCGTCGCCGAGCGCGAGCATCACCTCGAGGTGCTCGATCTGTTCGAGCTCGGCCCTGCGTTTGTGGCGCGTCATGCCCCGACATTGGTCGTATTCCTGGAGGTCATGGAGCATCTGTCGGACCCGCGGCGCGCCCTGCAGGTCTTCGCCGACTGCATGCCCGGCGAATCGGAGCTGCTCTTCACCGTCCCCATGGCGGGACGGATGGAGCACACGTGGGGACACAACTCGTTCTTTGACGTGGATCGGGTCGTACAACTCTGCGGGGATTGCGGGTTCACCCTGCAGTGGGCCGAGTTGATGTTCAATGCCTGGCAACTCCTACTGGTCAGCAGAGGGCGACAGGTATCGCCCCGGATTGAACAGCTCCGCCGAACGCAGCCGAGGCCGGTTTGTCCGGATGGATTGGCCGGGGCACGGGTGAAAGAACTCCCGCTGGAGGGCGACGGCGAGCCAGCCCGCAGCGTTTGGGATTACCGCAGTCAGGAGGTGCGAGTCGAAAGGCTCGAACGCGGCGTTCGGTGTGAGGTGACGGCGGGGGCCGACGAGAAGGGTGGCTACGGCGGGCTACATCTTCCGGCGCAGCCATGCGCGGCGCTTCGTCTGATGCTCAGCTTCACAGGGGTGGAGAACATCCTGAGCGCGTTTGTCGAAGGGCGGGACTTGCGAGGGGAGCGCTGCTGCTGCTGGCAATGGCAGCCCTCGGGGGCCACGGGGTTGCCGACCCAGCCCCGTGCCTACCTGTTCCGGCCCGGCCGGCAATCAGGCCCGTTCCGTCCGGTCGGTTCGGGGGACCTCGCCGCGCTTCACGACGTGCAGGTCTTCCTCCTGGTTACGCCCGGTCAGGTTGCGGGCCTCACGCTGCACCGGGCGGCCGTCGTGAAGAAGGACTAGGCATCCTTGCTTCTGTCGGCGGCGCGGGAGGGGGGCGTCTAGGTTGTCCTCTCGGCCTCTTCCTGGCGGCATTCCCGCTTCGTGTCGCAGTTCCACTCGCAGCCCTTTTCTTGTTGGGCTCGGAACTGCTCGTTGATATCGAGGCAGGCCTGCATGAAGGCAGGCTTGTAGCCCCGCTCGAGCGAGGAGTTGACGATTGCGCGGCAGTCCTTGGGAAGGCACTTCCCCGCGAACCCACGATTCTCCGGAAACACGAAAGTATGGTCTCGACTGATCCGGGTGTCGGCCAGCCATACCTCGCGGAGGACGTTGAAGTCGACGCCGTGTGCCTGGGCGATATCGAAGAACTCGTTCACGAAGGTGACCTTCACCGCGTAGAAGGCGTTCTCCATGTACTTGCACACCTCGGCCGTGATCGCATCGCAGAAGTAGAACCTCACGTAGGCGTTGTAGAAGTGCTTGTAGAAATCAGCGGCCTTGGAGGTGTTCTCGGGTGTCCCGCCCAGCACGACGAACTCCCGCTCGCCCATGCTGCTGAAGACGTGTGCGGCGGTCTCGCCGAGGTACTCGGGTTGGAAGACGATGTCCTTTCCGTATTTCTTGCTGAGTCGGTCGGTCGTGCCCGGTGCCACCGTGGAGCGGATGATGATGAGCGGGCACCGTATCCAAGAGACGACCTCCTCCACGATGGAGGTATCGCACGCGCCGTCCGGTGCCATCGGCGTGGGCACGCAGACGAATGCGACGTCGCACGCGTTGACTTCGTCCTTGTCTTGGGTGAAGCCTGGTTCCTTGCGGACGTCGTAGAGGACCGTATCGGGCCCGCAGAGTCTCCGCATGGCCGTTCCGACGACGCCCCCACCCACACAGGCTACGACTGGCTTTGACATACGATTCTCCTCTGGAGCCCGCAACCGGTTGCCGTTTCCTTCCCGACGAAGCGCACGTTCTGGCAGCGTGTTCAGGACACGGGATCACGGGTGTTCTGTCGGAATCGAACTGATGCGATGGGCGATAATTCGCCGCGCGTCCGCAGGCGCAACGACTCCTCGGACGAAATTGAACTACTCCGCGCCTTGCAACCTTTTCCGCTGCCGAAGAGAGAATACTACGCGATCAAACCGCTGCGATCAACGCACCGCGATGGCAACGCCCCGGCATGCAGGCCTCTTGGCGCGCCGCCGGCCTCCGGGAGCCTCCTGATCTGTTCGGGGAAGGGCAGCGCGCGGCACGCCGTTGCGGCGATCCGGGGGGCAGCGTTATGCTGCGCCCGTGGGAGGAGATCATGAACCGGAGCCTGAGGATGGGATCGCGGATCGCCACGGCGCTCGCGTGTTTGGGTTGTGGGGTCGTCCGTGCCGCCGATGTCTCGCCGCCCAGCCCGGGGAAGGCCTTCGCCGTCACGGGCGTCGCGAAGGTGAGCGGGGGGCGGCTCTATCCGCCCTTCTACAACTACGTGATTGGACCGCACGCCGTGGTTGCCGACGGGAGGGTCTTCCGCGCATTTCAGGACTCGCAAGGCCGCCCGATCGTCATGGCCTATGAGGTCGAGCCAAGACGCTGGCAGGGCCCGGTTCGGGCCTCGGACTTTGGCCTGGGGAAGGACTCCCACGGTAACCCTTCGCTCTGCATCGACGGGCGCGGTCACCTGCACGTCTTCTATGGCTGTCACGGCGGGCCGATGCGGCATACGCGAAGCGTCAAACCGCTCGCCATTACGGCGTGGCGCGACATGCCCCCTCCTGCGCGGAAGGCCACCTACCCGCAAACGATGCGGATGGAGGCCGGTCGGATCTTCCTCTTCTATCGGGCCGGTGGTCACATGGCGCCCTGGTGCCTTCGGATCAGCGGCGATAACGGCGCGACGTGGGGCACGGCTGAAGCCGTCATCGAGATGCGACAAGATCCCCCGGATCGGTTGGCCGCCGCCTATTGCTTCTTCTTCCCTGGGCGTGAAGGCCGAACGGTCCACTGCTTCTGGAATCACAAGGACGACAACGCCGCGCGCGTTACGAAGGATCGACCGCATCCCTGGCGTTCGCTGAAGTACCCCGGCCTGCACGAGGCCGTCTACCGGTACAACGTCTATTACGTTCGGCGGGACGAAGACGGCACCTGGCGGAACGCGAAGGGGAAGGAGATGGCGCTGCCGATCAGCAAGAGGTCGGCGGATTCCGACTGTCTCGTCTACGATTCCGGGCAGGCGTTTTCCTTCGTCCCGTATCGTAGCCGCATGACGGTAGACGCCGAGAACCGTCCCTACTACAGGGCCCGTACCGGGGTGGTGGATTGGGTCCGGCACGACCCGGAGGATCCGGAGAAGGCGCTCGTCCCGGTGCGTGACCGATTCATTCGTATCACGTCGAGCGGGGCGGAGGTGCGGCGAATCGTGCCGAGCGACTGGCCCGCCGAGATCCGGAAGGTACTTCACGCGCGGGGGCTCGAGGCCTACGGCGATCGGTCGGAGGGGCGGTGGTTCCTCTTCTGCACCCGAAGGCCCCTGGTCGAAGGGCAGGGCAGCCACCTGTTCTTGTACGACTGGTCGTCCGGCTACGCCGTCCGCAAGGCGGGCGCTGCGGACGTGTCAAGGATGACGAGCCGATAGATCATACGCACGCGCACGGAGGCTTTGGACCCTCTCGGCTTCGGACAGCATAGGCCTTGCGAAGGAGCAGACCGACATGGACATCGACGAAGAGCGACGTACCTTCCTCAAGTGGGGCGCCGCGGCCGTCGCCATCGGCGCCGCGCCGGGCCGAGTCACGGCGAAGGCCAAGAAGGCTAGCAACAAGAAGCCGGAGCCGCGTACGCTTCCCCAACCCGTCGTGCGGTATCTCCGCCGTCTCTATGACGAGGATCGGCGGACGTATGCCTTCCGAGACGATTATCCCGGCGGGTTCGCCGAATGGCAGAGGAACGCTCGACCTGTCCTGCGGCGGCTGATCGGATTGGACAAGATCGCTGCGCCGGCGGAAGGGCACATGCCGAAGGTCGAGCTCGAAGAGGCGGAGAGGTGCGGCGAGTATACGCGTCAGCGCGGACGGATCGAGACAGAGCCCGACGTGGTCATTCCGTTCTGGTTGCTCAAGCCGGAGGGGCGGGGTCCGTTTCCCCTCGCGCTGTTTCCGCACGGACACGACTCGGTCGGCCACGACACCTCCGCAGGGGTCTATCACAGCGATGCCCATCGTCGGAAGTCGCTTGCCGGGGACAGAGACGTCGCCGTCCAGGCCGTCAAGCGGGGGTTTCTCGCCATCGCGCCGGCCGTGCGCGGCTTCAGTGTGGACGGCGTTCCCGACGTGACGAATCGCCACGGCGGACGGGACTGCCGCAGCCAGCTGATGCACTGCCTCCTGGTCGGTCGGACGGCCATCGGGGAGCGTGTCTGGGACGTGCAACGTCTCATGGATTGGGCGGTGGAGCTCCCGGAGGTCGACGCCAGGTGCCTGCTGATGATGGGCAATTCAGGCGGCGGCGTGCTCACGGTATACGTTGCGGCGTGCGACGAGCGCGTCACGACGGCCGTGCCGAGCTGCTCGTTCTGTTCACTTGTCAGTCCCCAAGGACGGATCTACCACTGCGATTGCGACATGGTTCCCGGCATCCTGGAGTTCGGGGAGCTGTACGACGTCGCCGGACTGATCGCGCCGCGTCGGCTCCTGGTGGTGAACGGCCGCAAGGACAAGCTCTTCGAGACGAGTGACGTGACGCGCGCGGTGGATGGGGTGCAGGCGATCTACAAGGCCGCCGGCTGTCCCGAGCGTTTCGCGTTTCGCTGGGGGGATGCCGGACATCGATTCTACAAGGCGCTGATGTGGCCTTTCGTGATGGAGGGACTGAAGGCGTGAGGGGGACTCTTGTCTGCGTCCCTTGCGCTGGTTGGGACTCTTCAGCCCGCAGAGGTCCACCAAGGTGGGATAGATGTCCAGGGACTCGACGACACCATGCGCCGGTTCGCCCGGCCTGTTCATTCCGGGCGTGCGGACGATTAGTGGGCTACGGGCACCGTAGTCGTAGGTCGTCATCTTGCCCCAGATGCCATGGTCCCCGAGATGCCAACCGTGGTCGCCCCACAAGACCACGATCGTGCTGTCGTCGAGCCCGAGGCGCTTCACCTCGGCGAGGACCTTGCCGATCTGGGCGTCGACGTAGCTCACGCACGCGAAGTACGCGTGTCGCGTACGACGGGCCTCGGCCTCCGTTACCTTGCCGGGACCGGAAGGCCACGCGTAGTGGGTGGTCAGTTCCGGGCTGTTGTGCAGGCTGATCTTCGGATCGACGTGTTTCGGTGGGCGGGGATACTCGGCAAGGGCAATCTGGTCCCGGTCGTACAAGTCCCAGTACTTCTTGGGGGCGTTGTGGGGGAGGTGGGGTTTGTAGAAGCCGACGGCCAGGAAGAAGCGTCGATCCTTCAGCCTCCTGAGCTGCTTGACGGCCTCCTCGGCGTTGAGGCCGTCGGCGTATCCCGTGTCGGGCACCTCGGCCGCCTCGAAGGCCGGCATATTGCGGTCGTCCTTGCCGAGGCCGTAGGCTCGAATGCGGCCGTCCGCATAGCCGAAGAAGGCACCCCATGGTGTCTTCCAGGGACCCACCGGCGCGTACGCCAGGTGCCAACTGTCGGGGAGGTCCTCGGTTCCGTTCTGGACCTGATTGGCGGGATGGTGGCTGACCTTGCCAATGCACACGGTTCGGTAGCCGTTGCGCATGAACAGGCGGGGCATGGGCACGTGCACTCCGGGGCCCTTCGCCCGCCACATTCGCTGAGACGCGTTGGAGTAGTGCATGGGCGCGGTGGGTCGTGCGCCGGCCAACATCGAGTGCCGTGACGGTCCGCAGAGCGGCACCTGGACGTAGTGATGGGTGAAGCGTCGTGCGGAGGCGACGAAGGCGTCGAGGTGAGGCGTGATCATCTCAGACCGGCCGTAGCACCCCAGCTGTGGTCTCAGATCGTCGACGCAGATGAGCAAGACGTTGGGTCGCTCGTCATCAACCGACGAGCGCCCTGCTTCTCCCGCCAACGCCTTGCTCTGATGGCAAAGGCAACCGGCGAGCACGAGGCAGCAAACGGTGTGCGCGAATTCCCGTCGAATGAATCGTCGCATGGTTGGGTCTCCCAAGCGCAGCGGGCCTCCTGTGACCGAGGCCCCCATACACTATATATGTATCGCTGTCGACGGTGGCTGAAGGCCCGTGCTAAACCGTTGGGGGGAGGCCATGGTACCGCAGGTGCGGGTTCTTCCTCCGGAGGCCGGCATGTCTGCGATCCCTCTGCCTTCTCGGCGGGTCCCTTCGGTAACGAAGATTATGCGACGGAACATGATCGGGTGACAATTCCATGACAAATGAGGAGGATTCGGCGGTATCCTAAAGGCTCCTTCTGGGTGGAAGGATGTGCTGGAGGGTTCGTCGATGGGATGCCTCTTGGCCATGGATATCGTCCTGGTTTCCTGTGGGCAGCTGGAGCCTGCGCGGGACAGCTGGATTCACGACCTCCGCGAGGCGGTTCGGGCCGAGTGCATCGAAGGCGACTTCACGGGGGCCATCGCGGCCTATCGTCGTGCGTTGGTCTCGGGTATTCCCAAGGACTACGCGTTACACGCCCGATACCGCATGGCCCGCGTCTTGTGGGACAGGGGAAGGGATTATGACGCGCGGCAGGTATCGAAGGCGCTCCTGCGGGAGCTACCCAAGCAGGGGTACCTGCACCGACGGCTATCCCATCTGCTCACCGAGGAGGACACGCCGGGCAACAGCGTCGATCGATTGGGGGAGGGTTTGCGTCGTGCCTTAACAGCGTCCGACGCACAGAAGATTCGAAGCGTTGCCTCCGCCCTGGCGTATGATGACGCGCAGGAGGCCGCGCGAATCCTGCTACGGGCGCACGCCGATCTCCCGCCGGACGATCCCCATCGGGCGACGCTCCTGGGCTACCTTGCCTGCTCGGAATGGCCGGCGTCGGCGTCGGCGATCCGGCGGGCCCTCCATGAGACGGACCCGGCCATGATCGTTGCCGGTGCGTGGTCGGTGGGGTATCTCACGGATGCCGAGTCGGCCGGAGACCTGGTGCAACTGCTGCGTCACTCTGCTTCGACGGTTTTGGTGCGGGCGGCGTTGTCTTTGGGGTCGTTGCGATGGATGCCGGCGACGACGGAGCTCGCCCGGATCGCGCGAGAGGACGACCGGGAGTCCGTGCGGCGTGCTGCGGCGCAGGCCCTGGCGGAGATCGGCACGGCCGAAGCCCACCGCGTGCTGGCGAATCTGAATCTCCGACCTGATGCCTTCAAGACGATTTGCTCGCTGTCCCCGTGGTACCGGGAAGCCGCCGCGTCGGATGCCGTGGCGCAGACGAGTTTTGAAGGATCGGAACGCAGCGGTCCGGCGCCGAGGATCGGGGTCGTGGTCAGCGCATTGGCGCACCATGGATGGACGGCGGAGACCCGGCGACGTCCGTATTCCCGCCAGGTTCGTACGGCCTGGACCCTCCGACGCGCCGGTCTCGACGTGTGTCTCCTTGCGGGTCCCGACTTCGCGCGCGACCCGTTGGCGGCCGAGATCGCCGGGCTGTTCGACCCGCCGCTGGTCATCCATCCGCTGGGGGCGTGGCCGCGCGCGGATGCCGTGGTGGTCGACGAGCTCTATTGCCCCTGCGCGGCGCTGCTCAGGACCCTGTTGGCGTACGTGGAAGGTGGGGGGCGCGTGGTGGTCATCGGGG
>CAZKCX010000281.1:3645-8501 GCA_964550865.1 uncultured Planctomycetales bacterium | reverse complement strand
CGCGTCTCGGGATCCGTGGAGTACAGCCAGTCTTCGACCTGCACGAGCGGCGCTTTACTCTCCGGACAGACGAGGATCTTGAGCAGTTCCTTATCGATCGCGTTGCTCATTCATGCGCTCCTGAAGGCGGCTTCCGAGAGTCCATCCCCAACGGCTGTGGCCGGCCGCCTGCCGGATCCATTCCCTACTCCCGCGGGGCCCGGGTGTAGTGTGACGCGATTGCGGCGATGAGTCAATACGGGGGGGGAGTCTCACTGTCGACCCCGGGTTTGCCCGCGTTGGCCGCTGGGAAAGACCTCGTTGCGCTGAGTTGATCCTGAGCCGAAGAGATAACCATACAAGCCTCCTAATCCTGTGCTCTGCATCGCGGGGCCCGTCTCGGTGACGGGCCCCACCCCTTTTTTACGCTCAGGCATCAACGCTGGCTAGACGTGCCCACGAAGGGTATGCTCGGCGTACGGAAAGGAGGACGACATGCAGCAGGTATTCGCTGTCGTCGCGGTGGCGATCGCGTCGTGTCTCGGATCGAATGCGCAGACGCGGGCCGTTGACCTCGGCGTGGCCGTCCGCGCGGTGACCTACAGCAACAGTCAGGGGATCGTCGCGCCGAGCCCGGAGGGCGGCCACCCGATCTTCTACACGAGCTACTACAACACCGGCGGAGCCGAGCTGCTGGCCTACGACCCGACGAAGAGGAAGTCCTACCGTTGGACCATTCCCGGCCAGTCGGGCGGCTATGGGCTAACGCGTGGGCGCGACGGCAAGGTGTACGTGGGAACCGTAGGCACCGGCCACCTCATCCAGTTCGATCCGAAGACGCAGAGGCTGCGGGACCTGGGCGACGCGGGCCAACCGACGAGCTACATCTGGTCTTGCGCGACCGGGCCGAACGGCAAGATCTTCGGCGCGGGCTATCCCAAGTGTATTCCCCTGATCTACGATCCGGAGACGGATGCGCTGACGAGTCCCGGGAGCCTCACCCCGAGACCGGGTTCGGACTACCTGCGCTATGTCACCGTCGACGAGAAGGGGCGAGCGTGGTTCGGTGTGGGATCCAAGGCCGCGCTGATCGTATACGACCCGGCGGACGGCTCCCGTCGGAATGTCCTGCCCGAGCATTTCGCCGCGAACCAGACGGTCTATCACCTTGTCCGCGCCGGCGATGCGATCTTCGCCACGCTCCTCTATCACGGCGGAGTCCTTGTTTTCGACGCGAATACCTGTGCGCTGAAGTGCGTCATCGAGAAGCCGCCGGGGGCCACGGCCCTGATGGTGGCCGTCGCGAGCTCGAAGGACGAGGTCTTCTGCTATACCGTCCCGAGCCACGACCTGTATGTCCTCCGACCGGGCGCGACCCAGGCGGTGAAGCTCCGCCCGTATTTCGGCAGCGTCAAGACCCTGATGGACGACCGCTATCTCGTTGCCTTCTTCGACAACAACGCGCGGATTCTCGATCTGCGGTCCGATCGGATTGTGGATGACCGGATGTGGATCAAACCGCGTGAGGGTATGGCCATCTTCACGCTTACCCAAGGCCCCGGGGGCAAGATCTACGGTTCCACCTATATCAACCAACACTTCTTCCGCTATGACCCGGCGAAGGACAAGATCGAGGATCTGGGCCGCATCATCCGCGGCGGGGGGCAATGCGACTCCATAGCCGTTTCCCGGGACGGAAAGCGCCTATGGATGGGCTGCTATGCGGGGGCGTACCTCGCGGTATACGACCCGCGCAAGCCGTACAAGCTCGGCGCGGACAGCGACTGCAATCCTCGGGACTTCGGCCGACTCGGCGGCGGGCAATACCGCACGAAGGCGACGGTGGAGGGCCCGGACGGTCGCATCTACGTGGGGAGCATTCCCTCCTACAACAGCGCCCCGACCGGTGCCCTGACCGTGTTTGACGAGAAGACGCTCGAGAAGAAGCAGTTTACGGATCTCGTGCCGGGCGGGGCGGTCTACTGCCTCGCCGCCGATGACCAATTCGTCTTCGGCTCGGGAGGCGGCTTGCTGTTCCAGCTGGATCCGAAGACGCTGAAGAAGCGCCGAGAGCGCAAGCTTGCTGTCTCCTCCATGATTGTGGGGCCCAACGGCAGGCTGATCGTGTCCGGCGGCGGTGCGGTTCGGGGACTAGACCCACGAACCTTGGCCACGGAGTGGACCGTTGCGCTCGAGACCGTCAAGGGGCTAAGCGGCTTCACGCGGATGGTGTTTGACCCGGCGAATCGCCTCTACGGGATGAGCCCTCAGGGGATCTTCGAGTTGGACGTGCGGGAAGGGGCCGCAATATGCCACAGCAACCTGAGCAGTTCGCATCTTGCGGTCGACAAGAAGGGGCGTCTGTACTTCTCGCAGCGCGCGAACCTCTACCGGTACGATCCGACGGCGAAGTAGCCCCCGTCACCCTGAGATTCGTCGACCTCCCGTTCCTCTTGCCGGCGAAGACCTCGGCCAAGACCGAATCCATCGAGCAATCGCGATATCTGGAGTTCAATCTGCCCAGACCCCTGCTGGAAGGCGTCATCGAGATCACGGTGGAATACGCGGAGTAGCCGCGCCGGCCGGCTGCCCCGAGCAAAGGGCATTCTTCATGCACAACGCCACATGCTTCATCCTGCTCGTTGTCCTGCCCGCCTGCGTCGGCCCGATGGTGAGACAGGCAGACGCACAAGAAGCTCGCCTCTGGGATTTCGAAGGCGGCACCGTCGAGCGTTGGTCCCTGCCGAACGCCAAGAGCGGCGTGATTGCCGAGCCGGAGAACATCAAGAATCATGTCCTACGCATCGTGGCGACGGGACCACACCACACGCGCCTGGTCCTCAGGGACAGCGCATCCCAGCCGGACTTCGTCGCAAACTGCCGTTTTCGCATCACCGAATCCACCGGCACGCCGCCGACGATCTACCTCTACGGACGGGCCGGAACTGAGGGCTTTCGGGGCCTATCCGTCTCGAGGAATCGGGCGAGGGCGTTCTGCTGGTTCGGCCAGGACAAGAAGAACCCCGCGCTGGGCCGGACGTTGATCGGCTCGGTCACCGACGGCGGTTGGCATCGCGCGAAGCTGCTGTGCTATCGCAATGCGCTCGCCGCCAAGGTCTGGCCCGACGGCGCGTCGGAGCCTCCGACGTGGCAACTGTCCGGCACCTATCCCGGCCAAGAGTGCGGTCAGTTCGCCCTCGGCGTGTGGCTTTCGCCCAGGAATCCGTCCACGGCCAAGGTCCTCTTCGATGACCTCGTCTTCGAGCCCATCGGCAAGGACGACGTCGATGAGCTCCATCTTCGGCTGAAGCCGCGCCCGGACTTCGATGCCGCGCAATGCAAGGTCAAACACGGTGTGTTCAGCACGAAGAAGTTGATGGGTCTGGCGAGCGCGAAGACGATCTTCGCGTTCGATCGGAATACCGGTGAGATCGCGCATGTGATCGATCGAGCTACCGGACGAGATTTCGTCTCACCCATCGAGTTCCGGCCGCTCCTTCGCATGCGCCTCACCCAACCGCACAAAGGGCAGGCGTGTCGCGGCGGCTCAGACGGCTTTCGAAAGATCGATGTCCACAAGGCGTCGGACACGACACTCCGCATTCGCTTCGACGATCACTACGCCTTGCCAATCACCGCAAGCGTCGACGCCCGACTCCGCGACGACGGGATGATCGGCCTTCGCCTGCGGATCGAGAACGCCCGCCCTTGGGTCGTCGCCGAGGTCCGCTTCCTCGGGATGGCGTGGCGGCACACGCTCGGCGAACGCGGGGAGGACGACCACCTGCTGCTGCCCTGGCTCGGCGGAGCGATCCTGCCGGATCCCACGAGCCGTAGCCACGCCCGAAACGCACACTATCCGGGACTGTCGTTCGCCCAGTTCACCGCCTTCTATGATGAGACGGCCGGCATCTACCTCGCCGCCCGCGACCCGAACGGCCACTGCAAGCGATGGGACCTCGGTGTCCAGCAAGGTGACCATGTCGCGCTGAACCTCACGCACCTCCAACCGGAGATCGGCGGACACGCCCTCGAGCTTCCCTACGAAATGGTCGTCGGGACGTTCCACGGGGATTGGCGGGAGGCGGCCGCCATCTACAAGCGTTGGGCAACACGGCAACCATGGTGTGCGAAGACGCTTGCCGAACGCGACGATATCCCGGGCTTCCTCAAGCGCGGCGCCGGCATCATCATCACCGGCATCGCCAATGAGGCCGGCCGCATCAAGCGCTTCGGCCAGGACATGGAACGCCTGCCCGATGTACTCCGCGAGTACAAGGATCGAACGGGCCTCGCCACGATGGTCTTCATTCCCTACGGATGGGAGAACCGTGGCACGTGGGCGGGGATCAACTATCTGCCGGCGCAACCCTCCAATGACGTCTGGAGCCGAATCAGTGGTGTTCTCCGCAAGCAGGATGATCGGCTCGCATTCCTGACGTCCGGCTACTGGTGGGTCGTCAAGCGGCAGCGGACGAGCAACGGGCCGGCCTTCGACGATAGCGAGGACTTCGCCCGCCGTCGCGCGATGGTCGCCCACCGCCCCGACGGCGAGCCATGGCTCGTCGACAACTACGAGAAGCTCCGCGATCACGGCAGCTGGCGGGGGCTGTCGGCGACGCTCTGCCACGGCAGCCCGCAAGCCCAACAGACGATGAAGGACATCTTCCTCGGCATCGCGAGGCTGGGCGTGCCACTGATCAGCTTCGACCAGGAGATCGGCGGCGGTCAGCGGTACCCGTGCTATCGCCAAGAGCACGGCCATCCACCGGGATACGGCAAGTGGATGTGGGAGACCTTCCGCGACACCTGCATCGAGATCCTCAATGAGGGCAAGCCGATCCAGCCCGAGCTCGGCTTGTTCCTCGAGAACACGA
>CAZKCX010000281.1:0-3635 GCA_964550865.1 uncultured Planctomycetales bacterium | reverse complement strand
ACACGAGCGAGCTTGCCATCCCGTACATGGCCACCTATTGGAGCCGGCAATTCGGCGAGGTGGATGTGAGCCTTCCCGGGGCGCGAGGCATCGGGCTGTTTTCGTATCTCTATCATGAGTACGTCACCGCCATCGGGGCGGCTTGCGTGCAGGGCCAAGGCGCGCGGTCGACGAGGCCGAGCGCGGGTCTGCGGTGCCGCGTGCTGGCCAACAACCTGACGCGGGGCCTCATCCCCGGTCCGTTCATGCACCACGTGCCGCTCGAGCCGAGCAACGACTGGGAGAAGCAGGTTTCGCGGGCGTACTTCAGCTATTGCCGGCCGTACAAGCTCTTCCCGGAGTACCTTCTCCTCGGGATCACCTGCCCACCGCCGGAGATCGACTGTGAGCGCACGAGCGTGTCGTTCTACCGGTATGATTCGAAGGGGCAGCCCATCCGTCGCGGTGGACCGAAGGTCAGCAAGGCCTTCCTCGACATTCCTGCGGTCAGTGCGGGCAGTTTCCAGACCAAGGACGGTTCCATCGCGACGATCCTGGCCAACGTCACCGACCAACCACAGACGGCACGCATCGCCCTGCCCGAAGACACGGACCGAGCCGTCCTCTATCGTTCGGATCGTACCGAGCTGCGGTCATGGTCTCGGCCGTCGGAGGGAACGCGCATTGACGTCTCACTTGAGCCGTTCGGCACACGAATGTTGATCGTTCGATAGGAGTTGCGCGGTGCCGCGTCGCTATGGCTTTGTCGCTTCTTGCCAGCTATTCAGGTTCACAGCCGCACGGTTCCGCCGGGGTCGTCAGGACGACAACGGCGCCTGCCGGCCCGCCAATCAGCAGCCCCGTGATCAGGCCCAGCTCGATGCCATCGTGCAGGTAGAACACCCGCACCGCCGCCACGACGGGGACGGGCACCCAGTAGAGGACGCGAAGCCAGGGGGGAAACCGTGTCTCGGCCGAGAGGACGAGGGCCGTTAGCAACGTCATCGTCACGTGACCTGAGACGTGCCAGGAGATAACCCACCCCTGCAGGATGCGACTCAGCGCCGCAATGCCGAGCGTCGCGAACACGGCCCCAAACGAAGCCCGCCAGCGGCGTGATCGCGGGCCCGTCCACCCCTGAACAACGAGCCTCGCCAGGAAGCTGAAGACCGCCAACGAGGCGGGAACGTCGTAGGCAACGTCCCACACCGCGTCGTAGTCCCGCAGGAGCCAGCAATAGAGGACTGCGGGCACCAGCGTGCCCAGAAGCAAGGTTACGCGATAGCGCCTGCCCTCGGCACGTCTCGTCACGCTTTCTTGTGTTCGGACCATTCGTCCTTGCGAAATAGCACCATTGCCGCGACTCTTATAGCCGGAAGCGATTAGGAATCCCAATGCGGCGCGGGGGATTCCCAAACCGGGTTCGTCCGGCAATGGTCTGCGGATTCGCACCCTGCGGGAGATTGGGCTAAAATCCTCGTCAGGGCCAGCCCGCGGAGACTCGCTTATGCCAGACCCGAATCCGAATATCGAACCCAACGCCGCCGGTTCCGACGCCGACATCGAGGCGGTCAAGAAGCTCAGCGACGCCCGCAATCGCATCAGTGCCGAGCTTGCCAAGGCCATCATCGGACAGGACCAGGTCGTCGAGCAGCTGCTCATTGCGCTGTTCTGTCGCGGCCATTGCATCCTCGAGGGCGTGCCCGGCTTGGCCAAGACCCTGATGATCTCCACGCTGGCACGTGCGCTCGACCTGTCGTTCTCGCGGATCCAGTTCACCCCCGACCTCATGCCGTCGGACATCACCGGGACCGAGGTCATCGAGGAGGACAAGGCCACCGGCGCACGGAATCTGCGATTCGCCCAGGGCCCGCTATTCGGCAACGTGATCCTCGCCGACGAAATCAACCGCACGCCGCCCAAAACCCAGGCCGCGCTCCTCGAGGCCATGCAAGAGCACCAGGTGACGGCCGCCGGTGTGCAGCACAAGCTGCCACAACCGTTCTTCGTGCTCGCCACGCAGAACCCGATCGAGCAAGAAGGAACCTACGCCCTGCCCGAGGCCCAGCTCGACCGCTTCATGTTCAAGGTCCTGGTGGACTATCCTTCGGAGCAGGAGGAGTTCGACATCGTCCGGCTCACCACCGCGCCACAGGACGCGAGGATCGACCGCATCCTCTCCTCGGACGATATCGAGAGCTTCCAGGACATCGTCCGTCGCGTGCCGTGCTCGGACCATCTCATTCGATACGCCATGCGATTCGCGCGGTGGACCCGACGCGAGAAGCAGGAGGTGCCGGACTTCATCCAGCAATATGTCGCCTGGGGGGCCGGACCGAGGGCGAGCCAGTTCCTCGTTCTGGCGGGCAAGGCCCGGGCCATCCTCCACGGACGCTACCACGTCAGCGCCGAAGACATCCGCACGATGGCCTACCCCGTGCTGCGCCATCGTATCATCACGAACTTCAACGCCGAGGCCGAGGGCGTGCGATCCGACGAGATCGTCGCGCGCCTCATCGAGGAAGTGCCCGTCACCGAGTCGCCCGAGCTGGATGCCGCCGGCGCCGACCGGGTGCTTTCGGAGTAGGCCCGACCATCACCCATTCATGACGCAGGAGGAGCACAGATGTCGAACAAGCAATCACGCCGCAGTTTCCTGGCCGGCGGCATGGCCGCCGTGGGCAGCTCGTGGACACTCGCTTCGGCGGGTACTGCCGCACAGGCTGCGACCGTCTCGGCCGGCAAGACCGTGTACGACCGCAAGGGGGGCGCGAAGCTCAAGCGGAGCTGCTGCGCGTATTCGTTCAACCGTCTCCTGCCGCGGGGTAAGAAACCCGGGAAGATGACGATGGAGCAGTTCGTCGACTTCTGCGCGGAGCAAGACCTCGATGGCACGGAGCTGACGAGCTACTACTTCCCGCCGGATGCCGACACCGCCTACTTCAAGCGGATCCGACGCCGAGCCTTCCTCAACGGGTTGGACGTCAGCGGCACGGCCATCGGAAACACCTTCACACTGCCGGCCGGCGAGAAGCGCGACCAACAAATCGCCATGACCAAGCAGTGGATCGACCGGGCGGCCGAGTTCGCCGCACCGACGATCCGCATCTTTGCCGGCCGCGTTCCCAAGCAGGGCGGCGTCGAGCAAGGTCGCAAGTGGTTCGTCGAGTGCATGGAGCAGGTCCTGCCCCATGCCGAGAAGCGAGGTGTCTTCCTCGCCCTGGAAAACCACGGCGGGATCGTGACCACCGGAGACCAGACGTTGGCCTGTCTGCAAGCGGTCGAGTCCGACTGGTTCGGCCTGAACCTGGATACGGGCAATTTCCGCGAACCCGATCCCTACGCGTCCATCGAGCGATGCGCTCCCTATGCCGTGAACGTCCACCTCAAGGTCCACGTGCATAGCACGAGCAAGGGCTCGGCCCCGGCGGACTACAACCGCATCGTCGGCATCCTCAAGGCAAGCGGGTATCGCGGCTACGTCGCGCTCGAATACGAGGCCAAGGAGGATCCCTTCCAGGCCGCGCCGAAGCACCTGGCCGCGGTCGAGCAGGCCATCAAGAAGGCCAAGGTCTGAGTTGCTCTAGCACTGCGTTTTAGAAATACCGCGAGTACCTGCCCGAGCTGCGGCATTCATGCCGCGCGGCCGCGCCGGA
>CAZKCX010000280.1:7978-8502 GCA_964550865.1 uncultured Planctomycetales bacterium | reverse complement strand
GGCGGCGGCTACGGAGGTGGCGCCGGCGGCGTCTCCCGTGGCGCCGGCCAACGGATGCCCAGGTAGCCCGCCGGTGGGTCACTCGCGATCCGAGCCGCCCCAGGCATACGGGCTGCTCTCGACCGGCTCGTCCTCGACGATCTCCCCGTCGGACAATCGAATCACGCGGCGAGTCCGTGCGGCCACATCCGATTCGTGCGTGACCATGACGATGGTTCGCCCTTCCTCGTGCAGGCGGTCGAAGATCTCGAGAATCATCTGGCCGGTCTTGGTATCGAGGTTTCCGGTGGGCTCGTCGGCCAGGAGGATGAGCGGGTCGTTGATGAGCGCGCGGGCGATGGCCGCTCGTTGCTGTTGGCCGCCGCTGAGCTCCATCGGTCGGTGATCCGCCCGATTCCCCAAGCCGACCATCTCGACGAGTCGCAGGGCACGGCGGCCTCGGTCTGACTTGCTCACGCCCTGGTAGAAGAGGGGCACTTCCAGGTTCTCCCGCACGCTGAGCTGCGGGATGAGGTTGAAGCTCT
>CAZKCX010000280.1:0-7968 GCA_964550865.1 uncultured Planctomycetales bacterium | reverse complement strand
GACAAAGCCCAACCGGCGGCTACGGATCTCGCTGAGCTCGTCGTCGCTCAGCTCGCTGACGTCCTGCCCGCCGAGGAGATACCGACCCTCGGTGGGCCGATCGAGACAGCCCAGGATGTTCATGAGCGTGCTCTTGCCCGAGCCGCTGGAGCCGGTGACGGCGATGTACTCGCCCGCCTCGAAGACGAGATCGATCCCCCAAAGCGCCACGACCTCCACGCTCGAGCCGGGCTTCTGGTAGACCTTGCTCAGATTCTCGATCGATGCGATGGGCACGGACGACGACCTCCTCACCTGGTCCCGCGGGCAATCTTGATATTGTACACGCTCGCCACGACGAAGGCTCCCTTGCCGGAAGCGAGCGAAACCCCTTGGAGCCGGACGGCGGACTTCCTACAATCAAGGAAAGCACACCGAGCACGGTTTCTGGGAACGCACCGGCAACAAGGAGTTGGGTATGCGAGCTGAGCGTCTGTCGCCGATGTTCGCTACTTGCGTTTGCGCATGGGGGCTTGTTCTCGCGGCGGGATGCCAGAAGGAAGAACCCACACCGGAAGAGAAGACGGCCGTCCCCAAGATCCCCACGACGGCGTCCGGCAAGGAGACGCCGCCGCCGATCACCCCCGCGCGACCCACGCCGGCCATCCCGCGAGAGTCTTCCACGGCCGCCGCGCCGGCCAAGGAGCCAGGCGCGGCGGAGGCGATGAAGGATACACCGGCACCGGCCGAGGAGGCCTCCCCGACAGAACAGCCGGATGCGGAAGATACGCCTGCGTTCCTGCGACCGCAGAAGGTGGGAGAAGACTGGGTCAAGAGTGAGCCCGTGCGGGTGGCCTTGCCGGGAGCCCTCGATGCCCTGTTGAAGCCGGAGACCGTCAAGGTCGCTGCGCCCTACCAGATCAAGATGGCCGCTGCGTGCTCCTATCGGCCGGCGAAGGGGGCCGCCCTTGAAGTGGAATTGCTCGCCGTTGAGGCCCATCGCGTCGAGGACGCCTACGGGCTGTTCACGGTGCTCGCCCCCGCACAGCGGCAGGAGGAGAAGGAGCTGCTCCTTTCGGTTTCCCGCGGGGACAAGGGAACGGTCCTCCGGGCATGGAAGGGCAGGTACTACTTGCGTATGGAAGTGCCCGTAAAGGTGGATTCGAAGGCCGCTACGGCGTGCAGGGCGTTGCTCCACAAGATTTCCTTCCCCTTGCCCTCGGACGACCGGCCGGAGGTGATCCGCGCGCTGCCGCCCAAGGGGCTGGCGTCCCACCAGCAGTGGATGATTCGTGAGTGGATCTCGCTCCAGGGTCCCGGGGCGAAGGGTCTCAAGATCCCACCGGGCAAGGAGATCGCCACGGTCTTGGGGCTGAACCGCGATACGCTGATGCTGGTCGCCACCTACGAGATCCCCGGCGCGCGGCGCCCCCATCGCGTGTGGGTCGTGCGCTACGATCAGCCCAAGGAGGCACGGGACGCCTACCAGCGGTATCGGGTCTGGCTCAAGGCCGGAACAGACCGGTGGTCCGACAGCACGATGGTCCTGCCTCCCGCGGGACCATACCTGGTGGGCACGTGGACGGCCGAGGAGGAATCGCTCGCGCCCGTCTTGCCGCAGCTGCGGTCCAATCTTGACGAGTCGTGAGCCACCGGCCGAGGGCTAAAGGGCCGGTCCCTATCTCGCCTCCGGAATGAATCGCAATTCAGGGCTGTACACACCCCCAGTCCAGTCCTTAGAATTGCCTCCGCAGTGTTCGGCTGTGAAACCGTACCCGGCGGCAGGATACCCAAGCACGAATTGGAACGACGCCCGTGACCCAAGACGACCAGATTACGACCATCGAAGAGAAGAACGGCATCCTCATTCTCCGCTTCAATCGGGAACAGATCTTCGACATCGAAACCGCCGAAGAGCTGGCCGCGGAATTCAAATCCCTGGTGAAGGAGAAGGGTGGGCGACAGTGGATCATTGACTTCACCGGCCTTGAGATGATTATCACGCCGGTGGTGAGCGGTTTGCTCTCGGCCCTTCGATCCGACCGTGAGATCGGAGGAGACATCTACCTCTGCGGGATGGGCGAGACAGTGCGCCGCGTGATCAACCTGGCCCGGCTCGACCGGGTGTTTACCGTCTTCGACACGCTGGACGAGGCGATGGCGGCCGCCCAGAGCAAATCCTCCTCGGGACCTGCGTAGCGGACCACCGCCGGAATCACCGCAGTCATCTTCTTGCCCAACCCTTCAGGATCCTTCCGCTTCCGGTGGATCAGCGGGACGGGGATGCGTGCGGCCTCGGGGGCGCAAGCTCGCGGCCGATCTGTTCCCACCACTCCGCGGCCAGCTGATAGTTGTCGGTGGCGATCATCTCCACGCCCGCCTGAACGCAGGCCCGCCAATGACGATCCCAGCGTCCTGACTTGAGGACGTCTCCGTCCCGCTCGGGGCCGAGCACGTTGAGCGTGTAGACGCGGAGGTGATAGCCGCGCCGCCGGGCGCCCAGCGCGATCTCCCGCAGCCACGGCAGGTACCCTTCCGGCTCGGGGGAGACGCGGAGGACGCTGGAACCGAAGTGGAGCGTCAAGTAGCCGACCCCTGCCGGCCTGGGTTCGCGGAGCACCCGGCGGACTCCTTCCTTGCCCTTGCCGCGGGCGCCGGTATCTCGCAGCGCGAGCAGCTCACCTCGCCTCCGGGCGTAGTCGATGTACGCCTGCCCCAGTCGTCCCGAGCCCGTCAGGCAGACACGAATGGCGCCACGGGCGATCGGCTTGCCGTCCGGTGCGTATCGGGCCAGTGCGTCGCGGTGGCGTTGGAGAATCCGATCGAGGTCCTTGGCGACCGCGTCCGGCCTGCCGGCCTTGAAGTCGATGATCAAGAGGTGGTCGCCCTGCTCCGCGGTCCATCGCCGCCAGAGCGGCTGGAGGAAGTCCTCGAGCATCGGTTCCGACGGCGGATCCTTGCCCTTATGCGTCACGACGAAACCGCGGGGTGAACAGCGGTGGTGGACGTCGACTTCGATGTAGCGAAGTCCGGCGTTCAGCGCCCTGGCGAGCCGCCGCGTGCTTACGGCCACCCCCAGATCGCTGTAGCAGTTGTGTCCGGCAAAGGGACACGGAGCGAGCTCCTCACCGCGCGCTTCGACGGGACAGGCCAGGCACGGGATCAGGCAACTTAACAGCAACTCTAAGGGCATGGTCAAGACTTCCTTCCTCCCGCGGACGTGGCGTGGATCCGGATCACGCGGAGGAACGACCGGGAGGACCCGTCGTCATGGAAAGGGCCGGACTCGCCATGTCGCGCGAGCGCCGGCCCGATTCTGTTTCGATCGTCGGCGGTGGATCAGCCGCCTTGCGATTCGTCTCCCTGCGGCTTGTCTTGCTGATCCGTTCCCTCGGAGCCGCCCTCTTGCTGTTGGCCCGATTCTTCTCCTTCGCCGCCGGGCGCTTCGGCTTCGCCCTCGGGCTTCGATTCCTCCTCCGACGGCTTGTCGTCCGTCGGCGCGGGCGTGACCGGGGCGAGCTCTTCCTCGTACTCCTCGAGATAGACGTCTTCGATGTCCGTGGCATCCACCTCGCGTCGCAGCAGATAGTAGATCAGCGTGCTGCTGGAGAAGAAGAAGCTGATCGTAAACGACACGACCAGCCCGACCACGATGAACGTCCACACGGTGATCAGGAACGCGCAGAACGCCTCGGTGCCGTTGAGTGGATATTGGGTGAACTCGCCGAAGAAGCGGCTCCCATCCAGGAGGCCCGAGGGGGTCCACATCGCATCCAGCTTGCCCACCGTCTCGGGCAGCATCGCGCTGCCGTCGACGTTCATCAGCAGCCCGACCGTGGTATGCGTGACGTTCAGCACGAGGTGCGCGAAGAGCCGCACGAACAGGTAGCACAGGGCTCCGTAGAAGCCGCTGACCAGAACGTAGAAGGCCGTCCGCCACGGTTTGGCATACACGTAGCTAAACGATCGGCTCAGCGCGTCGAAGCTGTCCGAGCCCTCCACCGCGATCGTGGGGAACATCAGCATGAAGCCGGCGATCGCCCCGATCAAAACGAGCACCATGATGACCCCGCCGACCAACGCCAGGGGCCAGAGCAAGCCGACGAAGATCTCGCCCACATACGGGATCATGCCCACCAGCGCGCCGAGGAGGATGAAGGCCCCGATCGCCGCCAGCAAGGCCACCGGAATGATCGGCGCGGAGAAGAAGCTGAACAGCTTCCGGCCGCTGAACTTGATCGACTGCTTGAACGAGATCTTCTCGTCCCGCGCGGCGTGCAGGGCGGCGATGCGACAGATCGCCCCGCCGAAGAGGGACCAGATGAGCAGCGCGACCACGGTGAACAGCACGGCATAGAGCCAATGCGCTCCGAACAGCCACGCGACCCCGCCTAGCAAGTCCACAAAGGCGGCCTTGAGGCCGACCGCCGGTCGGCTGCCGATGCCGTGCTCGAACCGCAAGATCGCATCGAGTGCGTCGTAGAAGGTATCGATCTCGTGCGCGAGAAACGTCGCGAAGATGCCCTTGCCGGTCAGGCTCGCTGCCTCCTGCGCGACGACGCGTGCGGCAATGGCCTTCCTGAGCAGCTTGCTTTCTTCGTCTCGGCAAAGGCTGTTGTCCTTCTTCTCTTCCTTCTCCTCGTCGTCCTTCTCTTTCTTCTCGGATGTGACCTTGGCCTCGGTAAGGACCTGCAGCGACGCGCCCGCCTGCGCCGTGCTTACCTCGCGCGTGGGGCCCACCAGGACGGCCACGGCCACATTCTTGTAGGCCTCCAACAACACGTTGCGCTCGTCCTCATCCACCTCCTCGATTCGCTCTCGGACCTTCGTCAGCGCGTCCTCTTGGGCGTTTTCGACGGCGTCCTCGACGGCCTCGCCGATCTCCTCCAACGCCTCTTCGCCCTCCGGGGTCTCCTTCTCCTCGGCGTCCTTTGCCTTCAGTTGGAGCAAGAGCTCACCGAGACGTTTGTCGCGGGCCTCGTCGGCCGCTTCGCACCAGGCGTCGAACTCCTCACAGTCCCGGTAGCGGATATACGCCCGGATCTCCGACGCCGGCATGGCAGACTCGGGATCCTCCGTGGGCAGCCGGAACGTGAGGCCCGGCATGGGCGTGACGCTCTTGACGGCCGTCGTGGGCATGATGTGCGTATGGGGCCAGATCAGGTCCATCACACGACCCAAGCAGTACGTCAGGATGAGCGCGACCAAGGCCAACAGGAGCTTGTGTTGGTGAATCGCCAGTCGAAACGCCCGGAAGAGCTGAAGGAACGGTAAGGCCTCAACCAGATTGATGCGTCGTACTTCTTGCGGATCGTCCGCCATCAGTCGTCCTCCTCGCCGTGTTTATCATCGGATCAACGGACATCGCATCCGTGGGTGGGTCGCATGAGGTGCGACGGCCTCCACTGCCGACGGAACTCGAACCGCCGCCCGCGCCACTCTTCGCGCCGATGCGACGAACCACCCCACACCAAACTGCATGCGGGCAGCATGGGGCTGATATTATAGTGCGACCACCTATGCGGGCAAGACCCGTCTGTCTTTTTGGTCACGCAAGGATTGACCGGAAAACGAGTTGCGGACACCTCCCGCCGCTCGGCGCGCCCGGAGGGCGTCGTTTCCTCTTTGTTGGAGCGACGCCGCGCAACGTCACGTCTTCTTGGCGGGCTTGCGAGGCGTCACGCGCCGTCCCGGCCGCGAGCCCGAGACGAACCAGGAAACCGCCAGGGTCACCGCGAAGGCGAAGAGGCCGACGCTCACGCCGGAGCGGATCAGCTCGCGCTGATTGGCGAAGCCGTCGTCGATGAGGGCGCCGGAGAAGCTCGCGGAATCCTGTCGCACGGAGGCCGGCAGCATGCCGGCCTGGCTGCGGTAGGTCGAAATCTGTTTCTCGATCTCGTCAATCCGCAGTTGGGATCGCTTCACGAGGTGCTCGGCGAACTCCACGGCACGTTGGGCGTCTTCGTGCTCGTGCCGCTTGGCGCGGGCCCGTTCGCTTTCCTCCAGCAAGGCGAGCAGGTCGGCCAGGGCCTGGTCCCGCTTGGCGGCCTCTTCGTTGGCCGCCCGACGGAGTTCCACCAGCTTGTTGGCTCGCTCCTCGGCGGCCCGATCGGCCGCACGCTGCTCCATACCGGCCGAGATCTTCTTCTCCCGCTCGTTCAATACCTCGCGAAGCTGACGCACCTGGCGGACGCAAGAATCAAGCCGTTGGCTGTTGACGGGGATCAGGTCTCCGCCGGCGTTGGCAAAGGCCCGCAGGGCAGACGTCAACTGCTCGGCCTGTTTTCGGAGCATGTCCTGGATCACGATCCTACGCGTCATGTCGTTGCCGCCGGTCTGTCCGATGAGCTGGACCTGCTTGTGGATCTCCATGATCGGTTCCCGCAGCCGGTCGACGAAGGCGGAGAGCAGCTTCTCGGCCGCTTCCTGATCCTTCAGGATGGCCCGGTCGTTGGCCGCGTCGTCCCGCTTCTGCATGGTGGCCATGAGCCGGGTCCATTCCTTGCCGGACTCCGTGAGGGCCTGCTCGCATTTCGTGAGGGCGCCCTCGATCTGGCGAAGCGCGCGAAGGACATCCGCGGCGGGTTTGGCCTTCCTGCGCTCGGCGACCTCGGTTTGAAACGCCTCGACCTTCTCCTCGAGGGAGGCCAGAGGCGTGCGGCCCGCGTCAAGCCCGTCGAGCACGATGTTCCGGAGCTGCTGGGCGCGGAGCCGCAGCTCCTCCGCGATCCGCCGGTGTTCCGGATCGCCCTCGATCGTCTCGCGAAGCAAGGCGGCGTCCACCTCGGTCTCGGGACGTGTCGTCGCCAGGGCCGAGAGCGCCTTCTCCGCCGCGGCGGCCGACTGGACGGATTCCCCGACTCGGTCTCGGGCCGCCTGGATCCGCTGCTCGGAGGAAGGATCCGTCGCCTCTCCGCCGCCGCTCTGAGCGAGCAGCTCCTTGGCCTCGGCGAGCGCGGCCTCGTCGATCTCGAGCTGCTTCTTGGCGTTATCAAGTTGGGTCGTGAGCTGCCGGAGCTCTTCGGAGGGTTGGCTCGAGGTCGAACGGCTCTGGATGTGTTCGATCAGCGCACTGCCCAGCGCCTGGATGGCCGCCTCCGTACGATGTACGTCGCTCGTGACAGCCGTGAGTAGGATCTCCTTGTCCTCGGGCAGCGTCTTGACGCGAATCGCCCCGCCGGGTCCGAGCATGGCCGCAAGGTCCGCCTCAGAGAGATCCGCGTTTACCTTCGCGGCGGCCCGTTCGATTACATCCGGTCTGGAAAGGCTGGCCGCATGCTGCGCGAGCGCCAAGGCCGGGTCGGCTTCGGTGTCGATACGGATGCGTCCGCGAACCTCTTGATGGAATCCCAGCCAGAATACCACGGCCACGACCGCCAACGCCGCCAGGACGCCCGAGGCGGCTAGGGCTCGCGGCAGGCTGAAGCCGCCCGTCTCGATCACGATCGGCTCGGGGCTCTTCTCGCCGCCCTGTTGGTTTTGCATGGCTTTCTGGAGGGCCTTGACCTCCTTGTTGAGCTCGCGTTCGCGGGCGTCCAGGTCCGCCGCCTGCCGGGAGAGCTCCTCGCGACGTTCCTCGAACACCCGGCGTTCCTCGGCCAGCTCCCGCGCGGCCGACTGGCGGTCCTTGTCGAGCTGCGCGCGGTCGGCCTCCAGCCGCTCCCGTTCCTTCTTCAGCCGCTCGCGCAGCTCCGTGGTGGCCTGATCGGCGGCCGCCGCGGCGGCGGATTCGTCTCCCGACGCGATTGCCGCCTGCAGCTCGGTCAGCTCGGCCTCGCGCGCCTTGAGCTCCTCGTGCCTTTTCTTGAGCTTGCCTTCGGCCTCTTGCCGCTTCTGGTCCAGGCGCTGCTTCGACTCGGTCAGCTTCTGCTCCCGCTGGGCGAGTTCGGACTCCTTCTGGGCGAGCGCCTTCTCCGTTTCCTCGACGGCGAGGAGACGGCTTTCCACCTCGGACGCCTGCGGCTCGAGCTCGCGCTGCCGCGCATCGAG
>CAZKCX010000279.1:5565-8505 GCA_964550865.1 uncultured Planctomycetales bacterium | reverse complement strand
CTGAGCCTCAGGGTCGAAGGCAGGACAAGTAAAGCCATGGGCCACCCACCCATCAGCTGACGAGCGACAGAGCACGAGGCGATTCCGCCCGTCGCCGAGTCGGCGCGCGATGGGGGCGAGGCAGTAAGGAGTTCATCGTTGCAGGAGGAAGGCCACAAGTCTGCGATTCCGTCCTTTGCCAAGGAGGGGGCCGACCCGCAGGCAAGCCAGTTTCGGTACCGTCGTCTCAGGAAGTACTTCATCCTCCTGACGGCGCTGGTTTCCCTCACGCCGCTGATCGCGATGACGGTCATCAACATCTACCAGTATCAGCAGGCCCACGAGGCGGATATGAAGTATCCGATCTCGCGGCAGACCAGCAACACGCGGCACGCCCTGGAGGCGTTTCTCGCCGAGCGGCAATCGGCCCTCAATCTGATCATCAAGGAAGAGACCCTGGCCGAGCTGAACGACCGTGATCACTTGAGCAAGACGCTGGCGAACCTCAAGGAGAGCTTCGGGGGATTCGTCGATCTGGGGGTCGTCGATTCCGAAGGGCAGCAGGTGTCCTACGCCGGACCGTATTCCCTCGAGGGCAAGAACTACAAGGCCCAGAGCTGGTTTCACGAGGTCAGTCTCCGTGGCGTGTATGTCAGCGATGTCTTCATGGGGTATCGTGGGTTTCCGCACTTCGTCATTGCCGTCAAGCACGGCCTCGAGAACCGGGACTACTACATCCTGCGGGCGACCATCGACAGTGACATGCTGCGCAAACGGATCCTCTCGCATCAGCTGAACTCGACGAGCGATGCGTTCCTGATCAACCGAAGCGGCGTGCTCCAGACGCCTTCCCGCGAGCACGGGGACGTGCTCGAGAAGTGTTCGCTTCCGGTGCCCGCCGAATCGGCGAGCAGCGAGATCGTCGAGCTGGTGGACGAGAACGGCGAACCCTACTTCATGGGTTATGCCTACATCCGGGGCTCACCGTACATCCTCGTGGAGACCTTCCGGCCGAAATCGCTCATGCAGAACTGGCTCACGACGCGAAACCAGTTGATCGCGTTCCTGGCGGTCAGCGTGGTCCTCATCCTGATTGTGATCTTCGCGGGGACCTTCATCATGGTCGGACGCATTCGGGAGGCGGATCTCAAGCGGTTCAAGATGCTGCACCAGATCGAGTACACGAACAAGATGGCGTCCATCGGCCGGATCGCCGCGGGCGTGGCGCACGAGATCAACAACCCGATGGCGGTCATCAACGAGAGCGCCGGCATGATCAAGGATCTGCTCTCCGTCCACGACGACGTCCCCGAACGACAGAGGATCGTCAAGCACGTGAACTCCATCCTGACCTCGGTCGATCGATGTAGCCGGATCACGCACCGGCTGCTGGGCTTCGCCCGGCGGATGGATCCGCAAAACGAATCGATCGACCTGGCCGAGCTGATGCAGGAGGTCTTCGGCTTCTTGGGCAAGGAAGCGCTCCACCGCAATATCGAGATCAATACCGAGTTCGATCCGAACGCATCCCGGATCGAGAGCGACAAGGGGCAGCTCCAGCAGGTGTTCCTGAACATCCTGAACAACGCGTTGGAGGCGGTGCAGAACGGCGGACGCATCGACGTGGCCGTCCGTTCCGCGGGGGAGCAGTGGGTGGAGGTGGTGATCTCCGACAACGGTCCCGGGATCCGCAAGGCGGATTTGGATCGCATCTTCGAGCCGTTCTTCACCACCAAGAAGCAGCATGGGACCGGGCTGGGGCTATCGATCACCTACGGGATCGTGCAGAAGCTGGGCGGGCAGATTCGGGTCGAAAGCGAACTGGGAAACGGGACGACGTTCTTGGTTGCACTCCCTGTGGAAAGACCGGAAGCGAGGGGGTGATCCGTGACTGGGCTGCGTGTCTTGCTGGTGGATGATGAAGAGGAGCTCGTGAGCGTCCTGGCCGAGCGGCTGGAGTTCCGGAACATCTACGCCAAGCCCGTCTACAGCGGGGCCGAGGCCGTGGCATGTGTCCGAAACGAGGAGTTTCACCTTGCCCTCATCGATGTCAAGATGCCGGAAATGGGCGGCATCGAGACGATGAAGCGGATCAAGGAGGTCCAGCCTTTGATCCGTGTCATCCTTATGACGGGCCACGGGGACTCGGGCGACGAGGAGGAGTTCTTCTCTCAAGGCGCGTACGATTACGTCGTCAAGCCCATCTCCATCGACGACCTGCTCGCCAAGATCCGCGGGGCCCTCGAGGCGCCGGAGCAGAACGGAGCCGAAGAATGAGCGACCATCCCGCATCGGACACGTCGGGCGAGTTGGCCTTCTTCGGCACGATCACCGCCAGCGTGACCCATGAGCTGAGCAACGTGATCGCCATCATCAATGAATTGGCGGGCCTCTTGGACGATCTGCTGTACGCCGCCAAGTCCGGCAAGCCCGTCGATCCGGAGAAGCTCCAGAAGCTGCATGACCGACTGGTGCATCAGGTGGCGCGAGGCGATCGGATCGTCCGGCGGCTGAATCGCTTCGCCCATTCGGTCGACCATCCCGCCGTGCAGTTCGACGTCCACGCGGTGCTCGACGATCTGGTGCGTTTCGCCCGACGTCTGACCGACCTCAAGCGGGTCGAGCTGAAGGCGGCCCTGTCGGAGCGGAGCCCCGTGCTGGTCGGGAATCCCTTCGCCTTCCAGCGCGCGGTCTTCCTGGGGATCGGGCATCTGCTGGGCGGATCCCGGGAGGGCGGCGTGATCTCGGTGGCGACGGAGAACGACGCCGAAACCGTAACGGTCGTGCTGCAAGGAGAGGGGCTGGAGGAGGCCGCCCTCGACGATGCCATGCTTACGGTGGCATCGGCCGTGGTCGAATCGATGCGCGGACGTATGGATACGGCCGTCCAGAACGACCGGAAGGTGCTTCGGTTCACGCTGCCCAGCGGCACGGGGTCGAGCGCGTAGCGTACGGATCGCA
>CAZKCX010000279.1:0-5555 GCA_964550865.1 uncultured Planctomycetales bacterium | reverse complement strand
GCAGGAGCCTCGGCGAGGCATGGCACGTGCCTCGCCGTGACGGACAGGTAAGGAGATCGGTCGTGGCAAAGGAACGGGTGTTATTGGTCGATGACGAGGCCGAACTCACGGACGTGCTTTCCGAGCGGATGGAGACCCGCGGGCTATCGGTGGACGCGGCGGCGAGCGGGCCGGAGGCCCTGGAGAAGATCCAGGAGACGGACTACGACGCGGTGGTCCTCGATCTGGCCATGCCGGGCATGGACGGCATCGAGACGCTGAAGCTCCTGCTGAAGCGGCAGCCGGATCTCCAGGTCATCTTCCTGACCGGGCAGGCGTCCGTCGAAAAGGGCGTCGAGGCGGTGAAGCTCGGTGCGAAGGACTTCCTCGAGAAGCCGGCGGACATCGAGAAGCTGGTGCAGAAGATCCACGACGCCAAGGCGGAGAAGATGCTGCTCGTCCAAGAGCGGCTCGAGGAGGAGGTCCGAAAAATCCTCAAGACGCACGGGTGGTGAAGCTCCCTGTTGACCGTATCGCGAGCCGTTCGCTCGGGGGAAACGGCTCTTCGATCTCCCGAAACGGAGTCGGATCGAACCGCGCTTCCGAGAATCCGCGACAGGCCACAACGGTTCGGTGCGGCGCGAGTGTGATTGGGCAAGGATCCGGGGGAATCCGACAAGAGGTGGCCTAGGTGCAAAACAACATTCTGCTTCGCGTGCTACCGTTCCTGAGTTGGCTGCGCGACTATACGCGGGCGGACTTCAAGGCCGACTGCGTGGCCGGAATGACGGTGGCCGTCGTCCTCGTACCGCAGTCGATGGCCTACGCCCAGCTTGCCGGCTTGCCGCCGTACTATGGGCTGTATGCGTCGTTCCTGCCGCCGCTGGTGGCCGCGCTGTTCGGGTCGAGCCGGCAGCTTGCCACCGGTCCGGTCGCCGTCGTCTCCCTGATGACGGCTTCCGCGCTGGCGCCGATCGCCACCGCCGGCAGCGAAGGCTACTTCGCCTACGCGGTCCTTCTCGCCTTGCTTGTGGGTGTGTTCCAATTCGCCCTGGGCGTGCTCAAGCTCGGGCTCGTGGTCAATTTCCTCTCGCACCCGGTGGTGAACGGCTTCACGAACGCGGCCGCGCTGATCATCGCCAGCTCCCAGCTTTCCAAGATCTTCGGCGTGGTCGTGGACAAGGCCGAACACCATTACGAGACCATCCTGCGTGTCTTGGAGGCCGCCCTGTCGCACACGCACTGGCCCACGTTCGGCTTGGCCGTCTTCGCCTTCGCGATCATGATCGTGCTTAAGCGAGTCCAGCCGAAGATCCCGAACGTGCTGGTCGCCGTGGTCGTGACGACGCTCATTTCCTGGGGCATCGGCTACCAGAACAACAGGAGCGTGTCGATCCGGCAGATTGCCGACCCACCGGCCAAGGAGCTGATCCAGAGGTTCAACGCCACCCTGGCCGAGATCGACGAGAAGTCCGAGGAGCGCATCGCCCTCAACAAGAAGCTCGAGGAGATGGACAATCATTCGGGCGAGAACTCGGTCAAGGCGACGAATCTCAAGCACGAAATCGATCTTTGCACGCTGGCGATGGACGATATGAAGCGCCGTGTCTCGGTGATGCGCTCCAAGCTCCGGGAGATGCGCTTCCGCGCCAGCCGGGACGAGGACGGCCCATGGGCCTTCCACGCCGGGTCGAACCTGCCGGAGGGTAAGCAGTTCGACGCGACCGAGTGGAGGCTTAAGGTCGGCACCCAGCCGTTCGACCTCGACAAGCTCACGCTCGCCGGCGGGGGGGCGGTGGTCGGCCACATCCCGGAGGGGCTTCCCGCGATCGGTCTGCCGACGTTCGATCTCGGGATCATGCTGCGGCTGTTCCCGATGGCGGCCGTTATCTCCCTGCTCGGTTTCATGGAGGCGATCTCGATCGCCAAGGCCATTGCGGCACGGAGCGGGCACCGGCTGGATCCGAACCAGGAGCTGGTCGGGCAGGGGCTCGGCAATCTCGCCGCCGCGATGACGAGCGGGTATGCGGTCTCGGGCTCGTTCTCGCGATCGGCCGTGAGCTTCCAGGCCGGCGGCAGCACCGGCATCAGCAGCGTGGTGTCGAGCACCTTCGTCGCGATCACCTTGCTCTTCTTCACGCCGTTGCTCTACCACCTGCCGCAAGCGGTGCTGGCGGCGATCATCATGCTGGCGGTGGTCGGGCTCGTGAACGTCTCGGGCTTCGTGCACGCCTGGCGGGCGCAGAAGCACGACGGCGTCATCGGGGTGATCACGTTCGTCTGCACGTTGGCCTTTGCCCCGCACCTGGAATACGGCGTCTTCGTCGGCATCGGACTCTCCTTGGCCTCGCACCTGCTCCGCAGCATGAAGCCGGACATCGCCTTGCTGAGCAAGCACCCGGACGGCACGTATCAGAACCGCGTCCGCTACAACCTCCGGCAGTGCCGGCACATCGTGGTCATTCGCTTCAGCGGTCCGCTCTTCTTCGCCAATTCGGATTTCCTGGAAGAGACCGTGCTGGACGTGGTCTCGGAGATGCCCGAGCTCAGGCATGTCGTCATCGCCGGCAACGCGATCAGCGAGATGGACGCCTCCGGAGAGGAAGCGCTTTCCCGGCTCGTGGGGCAGCTGCGCGAGGGCGGACACGACGTGTCGCTCACGGGGGTGAATGAGAACGTCTACGACGTAATGAACCGGACCTACCTCGACGAGAAGATCGGGGACGACCACCTGTACCCAAGCGTCGCGATGGCCGTCGAGGGTCTGTACGAGCAAACCCACCAGGGCTCCGACGAGGACCCGTGCCCGCTGAGGCGCGCCGACTTCATCGGCATCGGGGTCTCCGAGGGCGTCACGCTCCGCCCCGAGATCGTCAAGGAGATCGAGGCTCGCAAGGCCCAGCTCGAAGAGCCGTCGGAATGAGGTGAACGCTGTGCCCGCCAGGGATTCGGGAACCGGACGACACGGGCTTTGCTCGAGCCTGCGGCCTGTCATGCCTGTCCTCGGCGGCTTGGTCCTCTTCCTTTCGTGTGCCGGGTGCGACCCGTCTCAGCGCTTCCCGGCCGAACCGTTCGGCACGCAGCGCCACGACGACGGCGAGCTCGTCGCCTATGACACCGACGGCAACGGCAAGGCCGACTACTGGCACGTCCGCAACGCGAGAGGGCGAACGGTCGCGCTTCGCTTCGACGACGACGGCGACGGCCAGACCGATGAGACCGTCGACCTCGACGCGATCGCCGGCGAGGACGTGCCGCACCTGATCATCGCCCTCGACGGCTGTCCCTATCACTGCGTTGAGAAGGTCTACGCCGACGGCGGCCTGCGACTCTTTCATCTCCCCGTGCGGATGATCACTACGTTTCCGGCCATGACCGACGTCGCGCTCTCACAGATCTGGGGCGTCGGTCCGTGCCGCGCCTATCAAGCGCTGTACTTCGACCGCTCGAAGAATCGCCACAACGACGGCAACTCGGCGTACCTCCGCGCCGAGAACTCCCCCTGGGTCCCGAAGATGGCCTATCGGTGCAGCTTCTGGTGGGATGCCAACGCGTACCTTGCGCCGGAGTCGGTCTTTCGGCACGAGCTGAGCGGCCTGTACCGCGCCTTCACAAAGGTCAAGCAGGGCGAAGCGTCGGCCTATACCGTGGGGACGGCCGGGCTCGGCACGCGTGGCGGGATGGACGCGATCCTCGACTACGTCCGACGCGTCGACCGGCTGTGCCAACGCATCGTCTACGAGCGGCGCGGTCGCGTGAAGCTGACCGTGTTGGCCGACCACGGACACGGCCTGAAGCCCTGCGAGCGGATCAGCTTCAAGCAGCACCTGGCAGAGCACGGCCTGCACTTGGGCAAGCGGCTGAATGGACCCGAGGGCGTCGTGACCGTGGAGTATGGGCTCGTGACGTACGCCGCCTTCTACGCGAATGATGTGGATCGGCTTTGCGAGGCGCTCCGAGGACATGAAGCGGTCGAATTGGTCTTCGCGAAGCGAGGCAATGACGTGGTCGTGATGGATGCAGAGGGACAGGCCGTCATCAGTCGCGATCTCGCCGGAAAGGGCTATCGGTACGACGTGGCCACCGGCGATCCACTGCAGCTGCTCCCCATCATCGAACGGCTTCGCAGGTCGGGCAAGGTCGACAAGACGGGTCTCATCGACGACCGCGCCCTGCTGGAGGCCACGGCCACGCACGATTACCCCGATCCTCTGCATCGCGCGTGGCGGGCGTTCAACGGGGTCACGGAGGTGTACGCCGACGTGATCGCATCGCTGCACAACGGCTACAGCCACGGCAGCGCGTTCTTCGACTTCATGATCGGCGGGGCCGAGAGCACGCATGGGGCGATCGATGCGCTGAGCAGCACGTCATTCGTGTTGACCATGCGCGGGCCGATGCCATCCGTTTTGCGCGTGGAAGACGCGTTGGATTGCCTTTGCGAGCAGCGAAGTAGCGCGACCTTGCGTCGGGGGGATCTAGATCCGCAGGAAGTTCATCAGCAGGGTCTGGACGACGGTGTAGAAGAGTGAGAGGACCGTCGTCTGCACCGTCTGGTTGACGATGTCCGCCGCACAGGGACCGAGCTGCAGGAGGGCGCCGCCCGATCCGATCAGCATCAGCTTACGCATGAGGTTGTGCGTCTGGGCCTGTTTCATGGCCGTCTCCATTCGGTCGGTTCGCGGCGCGCCGTCGCGGGCGCGGGTGGACTAGAAGAGTCCCGTGGTGGCCAGCTGCACGAGCACGAACGTCAGGGTATCCACGAAGAGCGTCTGAAGGCCTTGCGTGGAAGCACTGCAGCCGGTGCACGCTCCCGTCGTGGCGAGGGCCATCAGACCGATAAGTGTTCGGGCCTTCGTCGATTGCGTCATGACCACTCTTCCTTGTCGCCGCAGAACGCACGCTGCCGATAAACCGATCGGACGTACACGTGGAGGCTGCACGTTACGTCAGCAGTCTACCGCCGCGCGGGGCGTGGTTCAAGCTTCCGAGCGAGTGCTTGAGCGGTCGGATTCCACCCTGCGGTGTTCCGCGTGAGGGGAAATCCACAGCCGGGGCATCCCGTCTCGAGCCGGCCGAGGTCCGGGTGGCGGCTTCCCCTGGCGTTTGGGCACACGGCCGGACATAATCGACGGCCGTTGCCGGCATGCAATAGACGATTCGCGACGGCGTTATGCCTCTTGGGATGGGACGTATGGACGCCTCGGAGCTGTCCGAAGTCATCCGACGGGCGCAAGACCGCGATCCCGCGGCCTTGGAGGCCCTGATCGACGCGTACAGCCATCGTCTGTACGGATTCCTGTTCCGCTTGACGGGCCATCGGGACGACGCCGACGATCTGCTGCAGGAGGTATTCGTCCGCGTCGTTCGGACGATCGAGAAGTACAAGGATGACGGCCGGTTCGAGGCTTGGCTGTTTCGGATCGCCATGAATCTGGCTCGGGATCGGATCCGCCGGGCCAGGCGGTCGCCCCTGGTTCCGGATGCCGAATCGGCGGAAGGGGATTGGGACGGTCGCGACTCGCGGCCCACGATGCGGGCGATCGAGGAGTTTCACGCCACCACGCTGGCGTGGG
>CAZKCX010000278.1:0-8509 GCA_964550865.1 uncultured Planctomycetales bacterium | reverse complement strand
TTGAGCAGATCTTGAGCGACGCACCGAACGCCAAGGCATCCGCGGCGCTGGCCGACATCCGCGCGGAGCTCGACCGCCTGCAGAAGACACCGAACACCTCTAACGCACAACGGGAATGGCGTAGCCTCTTCGAACGGGCCAGCGCACTCCGCGACGAGCTTCTGCGACAACGCATCGACTGCGACGCGATGCTCCTTGCCAAGCGCAAGCCGTATACGTCCGAGCAGCCCTTCATGGACGCCCATCACCTGGTGAACCCGCCGGGCGGGGGCATCTATCGACTCAGCCCGCCCCGGCCGGACGGCGAGCTGATGCCCGTCGTCGACGCGCTCGGCGAGGGCGTGTACCGCGACATCCACCTGCACTGGAGCGGCACGCGGTTTCTCTTCGCCTTCGGCAACGGGTCGGACAAGTGGGACGGCAAGCAGAGCTACCACATCTATGAGGTCAACGTCGACGGCTCCGGCCTGCGGCAGCTCACGTCCGACCGGCACAACGACTGCGAGCCCTTCTACCTCCCGCACGGGCAGATCGGCTTCACGTCCGACCGCTCGGAGCACTTCGTCATGTGCGGGGGGAATCGCCACGCCCCGACGCTGTTCGTGATGAACGCCGACGGTTCAGACGTCCGCCAGCTCAGCTACAACGTCTTCAACGATTTCAACCCGACGGTGCTGGAAGACGGGCGAATCCTCTACAGCCGGTGGGAGTACAACGAGCGATCCGTCACGTCGCTGCACAACCCGTTCACGATGAACCCGGACGGGACGATGGTCTCGCCCTACTACGGCAACGCGACCATCCGACCGAATGTCGTGATGTTCCCTCGGCCCGTGCCGGGCAGCGACCAGATCATGGCGCTGTTCACCGCGCACCACGGCCAGACACACGGGCCGATCGGTCTGATCGACATCACCCGCGGCCTCGACGGCAACGAGCCGCTGACGGTGCTGACGCCCGGCATCCCCATCACGGGGGAGAAGGCGCTGGACAGCCGGCGCGGTTGGTTCAGCGATCCGCAGCCGCTGAGCGAGACGAGCTACCTCTGCGCGTTCACGCCGACGGTCGTGCCATGGCATCCGTGGACGTGGGCGCTCTACGTCGGCGACGCGCACGGAAACATCGGGTTGGTCTATCGCGATCCGGACATCTCGTGCATGGAGCCCGTACCGATCGTCTCGCGAGCCGCACCGCATCCCCGCCCGCCGGCTCCCGAGGATACGGGCTCGCTCGACGCCGAGGCCGAGATGCTGCTGCTCGACGTCTACGACGGGCTCGACGGCGTGCCGCGCGGGACGGCCAGGTCCCTCCGTGTTGTGGAGGACGTGCCCCGCAAGGGCGTCACCACCGGCGGGGTGGTCAAGACGGCGGGCACGTTGATCTTCACGATCAAGCGGATCTTCGGGACGGTACCGATCGAGCCGGACGGCTCGGCCCGCTTCACCGTGCCGGCCAACCGCAACGTCTACTTCGAGGTGCTCGACGCCGACGGGCTCGAGATCCAACGCATGCGGAGCGTGGTCTGCCTCAAGCCGCGCGAGGTGCGGACGTGCATCGGCTGTCATGAGTCGCGATTGACCTCGCCCGCCAACAGGCCGGCGGTTGCGGCCACGCGCGCGCCGAGCGCCTACCACCCGCCGCCGTGGGGACACAAGATCATCAGCTACCTCCGCGACGTCCAGCCGGTGATCAACAAGCACTGCGTCCGCTGCCACACGCACGACCGCGCGCGGAACCGCGTGATCCTCACCGACGACCTGACGGACCGGTTCAGCCTCGGCTACCAGGAGCTGCTGGGGCACATCACCGTCGCCATCTCCGACCGATGGGACCACCCCGACGACGTCCACCCGCGGCCGCCGTACACCTACGGGTCAAAGGTCTCACCGCTGACGAAGATGCTGCGGGCCGGCCATCACGGCGTGAAGCTCAGCGACGAGGAGTTCCGCCGCATCACGGCCTGGATCGACGCCAACGGCGTGTACTACGACACCTATCGCACATACCACTGGCCGAACCGGCGCATCTTCTCCGGCGCGCAGGGCAAGACGCTGCGGGCCGTGTACGAGCGACGCTGCAAGGGGTGTCACGGCCAGGGCGACGGGGCGGGAAGCACGTGGTGGCTGACGCTGAACCGTCGCGACCCGAAGCTCAGCCGCGCGTTGATGGCCCCGCTCGCGCAGTCGGCCGGCGGATGGGAACGATGCGACGGTGCGGTCTTGGCGAGCAAGGAGGACAGCGACTACCGGGCGATGCTCGCGGCGCTGACCTCGCTGCATGACGAGTTGAAGAGGCACCCGCGGGCCGACCTTCGCAGCCTCCGCGGGACGTCGGCCGAGACGCAGCTCGTGGAGATTCCGCCGCCGCCCCCGCCGACGCCGCGGGTGCCGGCGACGTTGCCGAGCGATCAATGGGTCTGGCTGAGCGACCTGGATTGGCAGTCGGCCAAGGCGGGCTGGACGCCCAACAGGGACGGCCTGCCTCGTCGCGACCGCGACGTGACGAACGGCCCGCTTCGGCTGGGCGCGCGTCGGTATGGCAAGGGCATCGGCACGCACGCCCCGTCGGAGATCGCCTATCGGCTCGACGGTGAGTACGATCGCTTCGTCGCGCACGTCGGTGGGGCGGAGTCCGGTGGGACGGTCGTGTTTCGCGTAGTAGCCGACGAGAAGACGGTGTTCGACAGCGGCGTGATGCAAGGCTTGAAGGGCACCCAGCAGGTCGAGGTTTCGCTGGCGGGGGCGAAGCAGCTCCGGCTGGTCGTCACCGATGCGGGCAACGGCTACAACTGCGACATGGCCAACTGGGCCGGCGCGCGCTTGCGTAGATCCGCCGATCAGACGGCCGCGCGGTAGGCGCGGCTGTCAGGCCCGAAGGGCCGCACTCGAATAAACCTTCAGGCGGAGCAGAGGGGTTGACCGGGACGAACCAGGGCCAACGACCCGCGCCTCCCGGCTATTGTATGCCGCCCCGTTGGGCCGAAAGGCCGAAGCGCCAGTCGGCCATCGGGAACACCCTGGACGCCGGCGCGCTAGCAGTAGACAGGCGTCGGGGCAGATCCCCCGCCGGCCTCGATTGACCGGCCTGAGGACCCGGCTTCGCCAACAGGCTGCGCCGCGGGAGCCAGCCCGGCTCGGCAAGAGCTCGCCGCAGGCGGCTCTGAAGACAGAGCGAGCTGTCAGCAAGGACGGGCCGTTTCGAGGCTTCTTCGTGAGACGCTCCCCCGCCTTGGTGAATGCCGATAGAATGCCGGCATGGTGATTCAACTCCTCGAGCGAGACTACCAGCGCATCCTGCTGATCAAGCCGAGCAGCCTGGGCGACGTGACACACGCCCTGCCCATCTTGGAAGGCTTGCGCACCCGCTTCCCGAACGCCCAGATCTCGTGGCAGGTGTCCGACAAGCTCGCGGGGCTCGTCGAAGGCCACCCGGCGCTGGACGAGGTGATCCCGTTCGCGCGGAAGTACTATGGTCGCATCGGCCGCAGCCCGCGGGCGACGGTCGACTTCTGCCGATACGTGATCGACCTGCGGCGGCGACGCTTCGATCTGGTCGTCGACCTGCAAGGACTCTTCCGCAGCGGGTTCTTCGCCTGGGCCTCGCGGGCCAAAACACGAATCGGCCCCGCGCAGAGTCGCGAGTGCGCCTGGATCTTCTACAACCACCCCTTCACGGTCGATGACCCAAACGCCCACGCGGTCGACCGCTACTGGGCCGTGGCCGAGATCCTCGGCTTCGAGCACGAGCCCAAGCGATTCCGCCTGCCGATCGGCGAAGAGGATCGCAGCAAGGTGACCGATCTCCTGAAGGCCGGCGGCATCGAGCCCGCGGCCGGTTATGCCGTCGTCTTTCCCGGTGCGCGGTGGGAGACGAAGGTCTGGCCGGCGGACCGCTTCGCGGCGGTGGTCGATCGGCTGGGCGAGGAGTTCGGCCTGGCGACGGTCGTCGCCGGCAGTCCCGACGAGCAAGCCGCCTGCCGTGCCGTCATAAAGCATTCCAAGTCCGACTTGCCGTTGCTGGACGTCTGCGGCCGGACCACGCTGCGCGAGGCGAGCGCGCTCATCGAGGGCGCGCGACTCGCCGTGACGAACGACTCCGGGCCGATGCATATGGCCGACGCCGTCGGCACGCCGCTGATCGCCGTCTTCGGGCCGACCAACCCGAATCGAACGGGTCCGTACCACCAGCGCGACGGGGTCGTCTCGGTCGACCTGGACTGCAACCCCTGCTACCGCCGCAAGCTCGACCGCTGCCCCCGCGACCACGCCTGCCTGCTCGACATTACCGTGGACCGCGTGATGGAGCGGGCGGCGGCGAAGCTGACTGAACAACAGGGTTCAGGGTTCAGGGCTCGGGGTAGGGAGGAATAGCCATCAGCGTCTGGGAGAGGAGCCACAGCAGCAGGGGGAACAGCCGTGTCTGAGTTCTGAAGGCCAGTGTGGAAAGCGGCGGCAACGCCGCCGCTTTGGCTCAGAGCGGATCCGCCCTGGTTCACGCCCTGCGCCATCCCGCAGATCTTGCGCGTTGGCACGTCGCAGGACCCCCCGGAAGCGGCCGCTTATGTTCACATAACTCCAGTAAAAATATAGCGTTGCATGCGCACGACCGGCCGCGGACCGCGGATTGGCATCCGCCATGCTTAGACGTCCACCGACAGCCGGAGACTCGAAGCGTACGGAGACGCGACATGAACGACCTGTCGATCAACGGCACGAACCTGCTCAGCATGCTGGGTGCGAACCGGACCCCGTCGTCGCAGATCGCCGAGTTCACGCCGGAGGCCAGCAATTCCTCGTCTTCGTCGAGTCAGCCGTTCCTCTCCGCCTTTGAGGATATCCTGGAAGAGGCCATCACCGGGGCGACCAAGGCGGCCGCCACCGTGGCGTCCAAGCGCGTGGCCGAGTTCGTCGAGGATCGCAGCCGTCTGAAGTTCATCGCCCAGGCGGCCGGGTGGGCGCCGTCCTCGAGCGGGTCCGGCTCGTCCAGCTCCAGCAGCTCCTCGAGCAACAGTGTCAATACGAACGATCCGGTTTACCGGCTCATCACCGCCTTGGGGAAGGGGCTCATCCAGACGTTGGACCTCGGTGACGAGACCGGTAGCACGAGCACCACCTCCACGGCCGGGATGTCGCAGAACACGACGAGCCAGACGACCACCGATCAGACGGGCACGGGCACAACCGGCACAACGACCACGGACACCACGACAACCGACACGACGCAGACGGACGACACGCAGTCGTCGGAGGATTCCACCGACACCGCCTAACGCTTCTCCGTCGCGCTTGTCGCGTCATCTTCTCAGCGATACGCTGAGACCATGGACGTCACATGCCGGACTTCGAACCTTTCCTCGCAAGTCGCCGCCGCGGCGGCGGTCTGCTGTCTTTGTCTGACGTCCACGCTCCTTGCCGCCCAAACCCACGATGCACCCACCGAGCCCCCACGCATCGTCATGGTCCTTCCCTTCACCGGCCCGGACAAGGCGTTGGCCGACCGTTTCACCGATCGGCTCACGCTCAAGCTCATCCGCCAGACCAAGCGCCTCGGCGAGAAGAGCGACCTGCAGGTGCTTAGCAAGATCGAGGTCGATGAGGCCTGGGGGCAGGGCGTCGGCCCGAAGCTCGATATGCCCGCGCCGGAAATGGGCCAGTGGCTACGGCAGGTGGCCGTCCAGGTCGGTATCTGGGGCCGCGTCGAACGACAGGGAGACGACCTGATCGCCCACGTCCGCGTCGTCGACGTTACCGAAGATCCGAGTCAGTACCGATTCGACAAGCAGTACCGGGAGAAGGGCGAGCGGGCCCACGTCGGCATCCTCAACCCCATCACCGAGGAATTGACCGGGCACGCCGTCCGCCGGCCGCGCGAGCAGGGCGAGGTCCCCGAACCCGACGTCCTCGGCCCACTGCTCAACAAGAACCCCGGTTTCGAGGAGGGCACCGGCGAGAAGCCCGTCGGCTGGGGACGGATCGACGGGCTGTGCACCTTCTGGGTCGACGACCCCACCGGCGCCGGCCGCGGCAAGGTCATCAAGATGGACACGCGGATGGTTCAGAGCCAGGCCGACGAATGGTGGAAGAAGTGGCGGGCGGGCGCGCCCGCCTCCGACGCCCCGAAGCCGATCTTCGCCAAGCCGCCGGCGTACGATTCCGTCGGCGGTCTCCACGGCGTGCATTACTACAGCGACTTCTACGAGATCAAGCCGGGCATGCGGTATCGCGTGTTGGCCGATCTGATCGCCGCCGAGGGCGGGGGTGGAAAGCCCAAGGTCTTCGTCAAGGGCTACGCGCTCGTCCGGCCGACCGTGCGCGAAACGAAGCCGCAGCGCCGAGAGATCTGGCGGACGTATCTGCCTTGTCGTGAGTGCGAGAACGGTTGGCGACACTACTCCGAGACGTTCACCATCCCGAAGCGCGGCGTGTCGATGTCCGCGAAGACCACCACACTGCACGTGCGGTGGATCCGCATCATCCCGTACGCCTACTGGCCGCCCGGCGTGTACTACTGGGATCACGTCAAGGTCGTGGAAGAGCCCGTTCGGCCGTAGCACGGGCGTTCCCGCTTCGCCGGCGCCCCCATTCGCATCCGCGTCGGCCACTGCTGCCTGACGTCACCCGTTACCGCGAAGAGTCCGGTACCTCTCCCCGTGGTTGCCGAGGATCGACGGCGCTGGCACCGTCAGAATCGGATCGGCAGATCGCCGAGGGCGGCCCCTTGGAAGAAGACCACCAACAGCAAGATCAGCACGATCCCGACGGCCGGCGCGAAGAGCTTCCCCGTGCTCGTCCCCGGCCGCGTCGTCGACCACCAGGCGGAGATCGCCACCGCCACGCCCAACAGTATCCACACCCAAAGTGCCTGATCCGGTATGAAACCCATCTTTCCCATCCTCCCTAAACTCACATCTCCCTGCAGCAGGAAATATGCAATTCGGGTTGGCCCGCGTCAAATGGAATTTAGCTAGTACTACCTCATCCCCCAAATTCCCGCCGGCGAGACCGCCCGCGCACCCCCGGCAGGCAGGACCTCGCATCCCTGGCGACCGATGGCTGCGTCGAAGGGCCTGTAACACCCAGGGCACGAAGAAGAAGCCATAACATCCTTTCTGAGAAGTCGTTGTGGTCTATACCGCGCTTAAGCCGTGGCCCGGCGGGTCGATTTCGACACCCATTCGCTGCCCTTCCGCGGCCGCGTTTTTGGTTCAGCATCGGTTTCCGTTCGGTCGATAAGTCCGATAAGGGTCGGACCCGACCGCTGCGCCGACGGTGCGAGGTCCCAGAGAAGCGAAATGGTCAAATCATGAACGGTTCGAGTCCAGTCCCCCGGAGCGTCTTCCTTTGGTGGCCTGCATGGGTGGTGGGGGTGGCCCTGACGGCCGGCCAGGCCTGGGCCGTCCAACCGCCGCCTGCCTCCGAGATCCCGCGCGTCCGCTCGAAGAAGCTCGAGGTCCACTTTCAGACCAGAGACCCCTCTTCGATCAAGGCCGTCGGGCTGTGGTTCACGCAGGACGACGGGCGAACCTGGAAGCAGTACGCCTTCGATACGGCGCCACGGCGAAGCCCCCTGCCCTTCATCGCCCCCCAGGAAGGGCGATACGGGTTCTACGTGATCGTGCGGAACGCCGTGGGTGCCTCGTCGGAACCGCCCGAGTCGGGGACGAAACCTCAGCAGTGGGCCTTCGTCGATTGGCATGCGCCCTTGGTCCAGCTCGAGATCGCACGGAAGGCCGACGACTTTCACACCTCCCGAACGATCGCCCTACGATGGACCGCCCACGACGCGTACCTGACCGATCGCCCTATCGACCTGTACTACATGGTCTGGGGCCAGCGAGTATGGAACCCGATCGAGCTACGGCTGCCCGATTCCGGCCGCTACGACTGGAAGGTGCCGGAACAGCTCGGCGGAGAGGTCGTCGTCAAGATCGCCGTGAGCGATAGGGGCGGGCATGTCGTCGAACGGTTCAGCGATCGGATCCGGATCAAGCCCGTCGTTCGCGGCCCGGCGGCCGCGTCCACGCAACCCGTCGAAGCGCCCGCGCCCAAGCACGCGCTGGCGAACGAGCCCTTGTCCACCGTCGTCACCCCGGAGTCGGTGGCCGCGCCGACCGATCGACCGGAATCCGTCACCGCCTCGCGTCGAGAAGCGAAGGCGGCCGACGCGTCGTCGTCCGAACGACGCGCTCGTTCCTCTGTCGCCAAGACCCCCAAGCCGAAACCCCCTTCCGTGGACGGCGTGAATGTCCGGGACGAGCCGGCCAAGACGACGTCGGATCGCGGGCCCGCGCCGGTGCGTTCACGAGGGCCCTCGGGCAATCGCCAGGCATCGAAACGCGCCTCAGCGCCGCAGGCCTCCGCGCGGGCGTCCGGACCGACGAGTCGGCCGACGACGGTGGCGGCCGCCGTCGTCGCTTCGCACCCGCCCGTGGGCAAGATCGGTTCCGTGCCGGAGTCACCGGATGCCCCGAGCAAGGCCGATCTCGAGCGCGCCGAGAAGCTCTATCGCG